>JALWNR010000618.1 GCA_027083715.1 Bacteroidales bacterium | reverse complement strand
AGGTAGTATATTAGAATATCGTAATAACAATAGTTCGCTAAAAAATGAAGGGTGAAGAGTGAAAAGTGAATTAATTTATTGAAAATCAAGATATTAGAATTTAATTTTATTGCCTTGTAAAGGTCTGAATTTTAATGTTTTATAATAATTTAACGAACTATTTAAAACAAATTATCAGGAAATACCATGAAAAAACTATTGTTAATTGTTTTTACCATTGCTTTAGCATACTTAACTGCCTACTATACTGCAGATGAAGAACAAAAAAGAGAAAAAGGTGATTTTTTTAATAAAATCAAATTTTATATTACCGGAGAGCTAGACACTACCAATGCAAGAGAGGTTTTTAATTTAGCATATCAATATCAAACTGATTTTAAATACTATGACGATGCCATTGAATTATATGACAAAGTAATTGAGTTAGACTCAACATACCGGTTGGCATATTACAATAAATCTAGATGTTATCTGGAACTAAAAGATACAGCAAATGCAATAAACTCTTTAAACAATTTGCTGAAACAAAAGCCTACTGACAACGAAAGTCTGAATTTTTTGGGTGAGATTTATTTTGAAAAAGGGGCTCTTGACAAAGCAGAAAAATACTTTAAAGCGTCTGCCCGGGAGTTTGAGTCAGTTTCTGTATTACATAATCTGGCAAGACTTTATTTTAAAAAAGAAGATTATCAAAAAGCGCTGGAGTATATTAAAAAAGCATTAGAATTGGAGCCGAAAAACCTTTACTTGATGGAAACAACCCGACAGATAGCATTGAAAATGAACCGCAATGAAGAAGCAGAAGAAATTTATAAACATATAAAAGAGATTGATCCAAGTTTTTATCCTGACTATGAACAAATGGCGGTTGAAGCAAAAAACGAAGGCGAATATCAAAAAGCAGTAAACTACTATACTTTGGCAATTCAAAATGAACCAAGCAATAAAGAATACATAGACGATCGTGGTTGGATATATATTGACTTACAAAAATATGACTCGGCATATAACGATTTTAACTTTTTAATTCAATTGGATTCAACAAGCTACTATTATTATTTCAACAGAGCTTATGTTCTGGACTATTTAGACAGTATTAATGAGGCTATTCGCGATTATTATTTAAGTTTAAAATATAAAGATAATTATAAATATACCTACAATAATCTTGGATATGAGTACGACCGGCTGAAAGATTATAAAAATGCGGTGAAATATTATTCAAAAAGTATTGAGTTAGACTCAACATACACTTTAGCCTTACATAACAGAGGTATTTTGTATTATAATCAAAAAAAATATGATAAAGCAATTACCGACCTGAAACAAGCATTAGTCGGCTCACCAAATGATACAGGAATTATTTACTACCTTGCTTTGTGCTACGATGCACAAAATGAAAAAGCAAAAGCCCTTGATTATTATAATGAATACATCCGGCTTAAAACCGAAATTACAGACAGTACAAGCTATAATAATGTAATAGAACGGATTGCAGAACTTAGTAATGAATAAGATGAAAAAAATAAAGTGGGGCATACTCGGTACTGCTAAAATAGCCTGCGAAAAAGTAATTCCGGCTATGCAAAAATCCAATTACTCAGAGGTTTATGCAATAGCATCAAGAATGGCAGATAAAGCAGAGAACGCACAAAAAAGACTGGAAATTCCTTTTGCTTACACATCTTATGAGGCATTGCTCAAAAACAAAGATATTCAGGCTGTTTACATACCGCTACCCAATCACATGCATGTAGAGTGGACTATTAAAGCGCTTAAAGCCGGAAAGCATGTTTTGTGTGAAAAGCCTATGGCTTTATCGCTTACCGATGTAAAACAAATAATGGAAATCAGTCGTGAAAAAGGCTTAAAAGTATCCGAAGCTTTTATGGTAAAAACACATCCGCAATGGATAATGGCAAAAAAGATTATTCAGGAAGGAAAAATAGGGAGGCTAAGAAGCATTCACGGATTTTTCAGTTATTATCATGATGACTTGGAAAACATTCGTTACAAATACAAGCTTGGTGGAGGTGGCATGTGGGATATAGGTGTTTATCCTGTTTTTACAGCACATTTCATCTTTGATGAAGAACCCGAAAAAGTTTTAGCTTTAATGAAATACGAGCCTAAAACAAGGGTAGATATTCTGGCTTCCGCAATTCTGGATTTTCCATCAGGACAAGCCACTTTTACCGTTGGCACTCAACTGGTACCCTATCAAAGGATGCAATTTTTCGGTACGGAAAAGATGCTTGAAATGCAAATCCCTTTTAATGCTCCGCCGGATAAAGCTGTTGAGTTGAAGCTTACGGCAGGTGATTTATTTGATAAAGATCATGAAATAATTGAAATCCCCGCTATTAACCAATATACCCTGCAAGCCGATGAGTTTTCAAAGGCAATATTAAACAACACGGAAGTAGCCGTTAGCTTGGAAAACTCCTTAAAAAATACAGCTGTGCTCGAAGCATTATTTAAATCGGCGGTAAGCGGAAGTTGGGAAAAACCTGAATATTGAACAACATTACATGCCTTATGAATAAACAAAAAATTATTTTTACCGATTCCGGACTAGGAGGAATAAGCGTTATGGCTGATTTTGTACGCCTTACACATAAGTTGGATATAGATATCCTGTTTTTTAACGCACAATACAAAAGAGGACAGGGTTACAGAACTATGGAAAAACAACAACAAGTCAAAGTTTTTGACAACGCGCTTAAATCAATGCAGGAAAACTATCATGCGGATTA
>JALWNR010000617.1:11168-11588 GCA_027083715.1 Bacteroidales bacterium | reverse complement strand
TACTATTTAGAATTATCATTGAAATAATCAGTATTTATAAAGCTAAACAGATTAGTAGTCTTGACAATACATTAAGAACAACAAAAAACATTATTAAATTCCACCAATTCAGAAAGATAATTCATAGAATTATTGCACCAATAATTATTGCCTTATACACGGTTGGGTTTTATATGATTACTCCTGAATTTAGTCTGTATATCGAATTTTGGAATTTAGTATTGATTGATATTTCGTACATAATTATTGGAATAATACTCTTTATTATAATACGAAATGGTGTCAAAAAAGAAATGCAAAAAATTGCTGATATTGTAAGATTAAAAAATGAAATTCTTGAATAAACCTTAAATCTGTAGGTATGTTTGTAGCAAACTGCAAAGCACTCACAGCTTGTCCCGTTTTTTCGGGAAATACATT
>JALWNR010000617.1:0-11158 GCA_027083715.1 Bacteroidales bacterium | reverse complement strand
TATAAGAAATGAGTAAAAGCCAAAGAGTGTGTCAGTATTGGCAAAGCACAGAAAAAAGCAACGCAAGCGTAGCATTAGTTACGGTGAGTAGGTTTTTTCGAGCATTGCCAATAACGGCGGGCTATTTGGCTTTACAGCAAAAGATACTTGCAGATTTAAGGATAAACAATAATAAGCTAATAAAAAGCATTATGTGGTTTGTAAGACCTAGCTACCTGATAAAGTATGCTCCTGCGATGACAGATTTTAAAAACTTTATCAAGTGCAAGAAAAATTAACCGATATAAGGACTCTTAACCGCAATAATTCATGAAATTCTCTTTATGCAGATACGAGGCACCGAATTCCACCGACATATCTTTATATTTCAAGGAATTCGTAACGAAGTAGATGCGTGAAGAGAATTTCAAGCGACACCCAACCTTTAGCCTCATGAGCCGAAGGCGAATAAATTTGAGTGCGTTTATTTTGCAATAAAACTCACTTAACATACTGATAGTAAATACATTGTGATATAACTGCAACGAAAGCGGTGAATTTTGTGGGTTAAACATCCTCAAACTCTTTTGGATAAATTACTGTACCTTGTACATTTTTCAGAGCATCGGGAACAAGCTCTATTGCCATAAATACATTTTCCGGAACATCAAAAGGTGCTTTAATCTGCCATAGATAAGCAGGTTTAAAACCAAACTTAGGATAATAATTCTCATGTCCTAAAACAATTACGGATTTAAACGCTAAGTCTTTTGCCTTTAATAGTCCGGATTGAACAAGCTTTGCTCCAATTCCTTGTTTTTGTAGTTCAGGAGCTACAGCCATAGGAGCAAGCGCTAAACTATCAAACTTGTTGCCGTACTCATCTGCTATTTTTATCCTGGTAAACAGAATATGCCCGACAATTTTGCTCCCAACTGCTGCAACAATGGAGAGTTGCGGAACAAAAGCGTTACTTTTTCTTAACAATTCCACTAATTCTGCTTCATTTTCTTGGGCAAAAGCAATTTTATTGAGTTCATAAACCTGCGTATAATCTTTTAGGGTCTCTTGTCGTATCGTAAACTCCATAATTGTTTTCATTAATTGAGCCATTGTATTTTTTGCAAATATAAACAGATAAAACACATTCCTTGAAAAATTCCGGATATTCCATATTATTTGCTAATTTTACAACATACTGAAAAAAGGAAGAATCATCTAAAACGTATTAAAATGAGAAAAATAATTATTTTTTTAATTGCTACGCAATTAAATGTATTGACAGTATTTGCACAAAATTACCCATCGGCATCCAAAGCCGGTGAACGACAAAAAGGCTATCAGCAAAAACTAAAACTGGAACAAAACTCATTGTTAAATGAACTTTCATTTCGTTCAATCGGACCATCGGTAATGAGTGGCAGAGTGGACGATATTGCCGTAAACGAAAACAATCCGTATGAGTTTTACGTAGCTTATGCGTCAGGAGGATTGTGGAAAACCAATAATCAAGGACTTTCATTTACACCGGTTTTCGACGATCAAGCGGTAATGACCATTGGCGATATTGCCGTGGATTGGCAGCACGGTGAAACCATTTGGGTAGGTACAGGCGAAGTAAACTCAAGCCGTTCGTCTTATGCCGGAAACGGAGTTTATAAAAGCACCGACAAAGGCAAATCATGGAAATATCTTGGTTTAGCCGAAACACATCATATAGGCAGACTTATTATTCATCCTGACCAGCCAAATACCGTTTGGGTAGCAGCACTGGGGCATCTATATTCCGCAAATCCTGAAAGGGGCGTTTTTAAAACTACCGATGGAGGAAAAACATGGGAAAAAACTCTTTTTGTAAACGACAGTACCGGAGCCGTTGATTTGGCTATTGACCCTGGAAATCCAAATGTTTTGTATGCTGCCATGTGGCAACGCGACCGTAAAGCATGGAATTTTAAAGGCAACGGAAGCGGTTCGGGTATTTACAAAAGTAATGATGGAGGCGAAACATGGACAAAAATCAGCGGAGGAAAATCAGGTTTTCCCGATGGGGAGTATATTGGACGTATCGGTTTGTCTGTTTCGCCACAAAATTCGCAAATTATTTATGCGGTACTGGATAACCAAAGCCCACGCAAAGAAAAAAAGAAAAAAGATGAACATAAACTTACAAAAAATCAGTTACGCAATATCAGCAAGGAAGATTTTTTAAAACTGGATGATAAACTGATTACTGATTTTTTGAAGGAAAATAATTTTCCTGAAAAACACACTGCAAAAAGCATTAAAGCACAAGTACAAAAAGGTGATTTAAAGCCTGTTGCATTAGTTGAATATTTGGAAGATGCCAATACTGATTTGTTTGAAGCTCCACCGGTTGGTGCAGAGCTGTACCGCTCGGACGATGGTGGAAAAACATGGAAAAAAACACACGAAAACTACATTGACGATGTATTTTACACCTACGGATATTATTTTGCACAAGTGCGTGTATCACCCTGGAACGCTGACGAAGTGTACATTATGGGTGTTCCGGTATTAAAATCGGAAGATGGAGGCAAAACATTTCATTCCCTGCAACGCGAAAATGTTCATGCTGATCATCATGCACTATGGATTAGCCCGAAAACCAAAGGTTTGCTGATTAACGGAAACGATGGCGGAATAAATATCTCGTACGATGACGGAGCGCATTGGCGAAAAGTAAATGTACCCGAAGTAGGTCAGTTTTATTCGGTAAATTATGATATGGCTAAGCCATACCGTGTATATGGCGGCTTGCAGGACAACGGAGTATGGCGCGGACCTGCTACACACAGAGAAAACCCGAGCTGGCAACAAAGCGGACATTATGCATTTAAATCCATTATGGGAGGCGATGGAATGCAAGTACAGGTAGATACACGTGATAATGAAACAGCTTACACCGGTTATCAATTTGGACATTATTACCGAATTAATGAAAAAACAGGTGATTTTAAGTATTTTCATCCAAAACATGAACTGGGCGAACGCCCTTTGCGCTGGAACTGGCAAACGCCAATTCTTCTATCAAAGCACAATCAGGACATTATTTACATGGGAAGCAACAAGTTTCACCGTTCGATGGATAAAGCCGAAAACTTTGAAACCCTTTCGGGCGATTTAACCAAAGGTGGCAGAAAAGGTAATGTTTCCTACGGAACTTTAACCACTATCGACGAATCACCTCTTCGCTTTGGCTTGATATACATAGGTACTGACGACGGCTTAATTCATCGCAGTGATGACGGAGGCTACACATGGGAAAAACTTTCGGACAACTTGCCACAGGATTTATGGGTATCGCGCGTAACAGCCTCAAAATATGAATTGGGCAGAGTGTATGCATCATTAAACGGCTACCGCTGGGACAATTTTAAGCCTTACTTGTATGTATCGGAAGATTTTGGAAAAACCTGGAAACAAATTGGCACGGATTTGCCCGATGAACCAATTAATGTGGTGAAAGAAGACCCTGAAAATGAGCAGATTTTGTATGTCGGAACCGATAACGGTTTGTATGTTTCGCTGGACAAAGGAAAAACATTTATGACTTTGGACAAAACATTACCCCGGGTTGCTGTGCATGATTTAGTAATTCATCCGCGTGAGCATGAGCTGATTATCGGAACACACGGTCGCTCTATTTACATTACTGATGTGCGTGCCGTACAGCAACTTACAAAAGAAAATCTGCAAAAGCAAATTATTGTTTTTGAGCCTAAACCCGTGCGCAGTAGTAGTAGCTGGGGCAATACCAATTGGTGGAAAAATTCGCCATCGGCTTATGAAACCTATAAATTTACGGTTTATTCAAAAGAAAAAAACAATGCAAAAGTGCGTATTAAGGCTTCGGATAAGTTGATTTTGGAAGAGTCCTATATAAGGCTGGATAAAGGTTTAAACACATTGCCTTACGATTTAACAATTGATAAAAGAGCTCTAAAAAAATACCAAACATGGTTAAATGAACATCGCAAAAAAGATGAACAGGCAGTTGTATTAAAAGCAGCAGACAACGGAAATTATTATCTTCGTAAAGGCAAATACAAAATAGAAATTGAGGTGAACGGGGCAATTTTCAGTAGTAAATTTGAGTTAAAATAAAAATGGCGTAGCACAGCTTTGAAAGCTGTGCTGCGTATTGCAATATTTCTACCAAAAATCAGTTATAGATAAAAACATTTAAGCAAAGTATTTTATGAAGCAAGTTACAACATTACTTATTGCACTATTTATTTCAACCGTTCTTTTTGCACAAAGCAAAGATGAAAAAAAGCTAAAATCGTTTTACGACAAACAAGAGTATGAAAAATGCATTGAACAGGCATTAAAAATTTTGAAAAAAGATGCTAAATCAGTCTATGCATCGCTTTATGCATCGAAATCATATTTTGAGCAATTTAAATCTGCCGATGAGAAAACCAAATCAAAAACTTTGCGTAACAGTTTAAAATATGCTGCAAAAGCAAAAAAATACGACAAAAACAAAGAAATTATCACTGATTTTACAAATTTTTATACTGAGCTGAAAGACAGTACACAAAGTTTTGCAGACCGGATTTATTACGGAACAAATAAAGAAAAGTCGAAATTTGCTTATGATTATCTGGCTAAAATTTATGCAGATACGAGCTTACAATTTATCGAATTTCATCCTGAATATCAGGAAAATCCTGAAAAACAGATTGGACTTAACACAAGAACCGAAAAGATAAATCAGATAGATGAACAAGGGAGGAAACAAGGTTTCTGGACAAAAAAATACCGCAATGGAGTAACCGCTTACGAAGTAACTTTCAAAGACAATAAGCCCGTAGGCGAATATAAAAGATATCACGAAAACGGTAAACTTTATGCTTTTTTAATTTACGATGATAAAGGCGAATGGGCTGATGCCAAACTCTATGACGAAGATGGTGAATTAATTGGTGAAGGAAAATATTTTGGCAAACTGAAAGATGGATTATGGACTTATTATGACAAAGGAGTAAAAGTTGCCGAAGAAAATTATACAATGGGCAAAAAAAATGGTACATCAAAAACTTATTTCCATAACGGACAAATATCTGAAGAAAAAAACTGGAAAGATGATGTAGAAAATGGTGCATGGCGACAATATTATGACAATGGCAAAAAACGTTTAGAAACAAAAATTGATATGGGAGTGCGCAATTCCGTTTATTATTTATACTATCAAAACGGACATTTAAAAATCAGGGGGCAGTACAAAAATGATTTAATGAATGGTAAGTGGATTTATTATGACAACGACGGGAAGGTTTTGAAAGAAATTGTGTATCACATGGGGAAAGCCGAAAATAAAGACGAATTGGAAAAAGAAGAGCAAGAATTGTTTAAACAATTTGAAGTGAATAAAAAAAGGCTGATGGATCCGAAAGACTATATTAACAAGCCATATGAATACATGAAAGCAAATGGATTAAGGTAGTTAAATGTTGAATGTTTTGTTATATTTGCATTTATCATTAACAAAAAACAGGCAATTATGTTAAAATTAAAAATAATTTTGGTGTTCATCTTTGCAGTATTGCTGTTTGCATGTAAAACGGAAGAACAAAGGCTAAATGTTATAAATATTGAAAAAGTTCAGGGTATCCGTAATTATTCAACACTTTATACATTACCTAAAACAGTAATTCGGGTAAATGTTAAAATATGCCAAACAATTTCAAAGGAAGGACCTTATTCAAAATATGCAAAAAGTTTGTTGAATATTGATAACGCAATTAAAAAGGATGCAATTAAATGGAGTATTGAAGATATAAAGTTTACCACTTATCCTGTTCCCGACACAAATAATATTTATATTATTGAACATAATGAGCATCTTGACAATTTTGGTATTTCGTTAACACCAAGTGGGTTTATAAGTTCGGTAAATGCAAGAAACAGGAGTAACAAACCGGATAAACAAAATACAGAAACTTTAAATTTTAACCCTGCCGAGGCAGAGCTGAATACAACGCAAATGATTAATTTCAACGATGTTCCGCTATTGAAAGAAATTACGAACAAAAAGAGTACATACGAGCGTGCAAGAGCCCTTGCCGAAAAAATTTATACTTTACGCGATGATCGTGCAGCCATTATCGTCGGAGACGGATATACGGAAAATATGCCGGATGGAATTGCTATGAAAGAAATTATCAGAGAACTTAATGAATTGGAACAAAAATATCTTTCAATGTTTGTTGGCAAACAAATAAAAAGGATTTACAGCTATAGTTTTGATTTCATTCCTGAAACACCTAAAAAAACCACTCAAGCAATTTTATTCCGATTTTCTGATGACCGAGGTGTAGTACAAATGAATGATGTTAGTGGAATGCCTGTAATTATTGAAATAGAATCACATCAAACCGTTGAGAAAATTATTGCACTAAATAAACGTCAAGATTATTTAAAAAGAACAGGAAAAGTTAAAGAAACCGGTAATGGATTGTATTATCGCATTCCGGAGCAGGTAAGCATACGTTTAATTGCTAATGATGAAATTTTGGCAGAAAAAAATATTATGCTGGCTCAATTTGGTGATGTTCATCCTTTAAGTACCCAATATTTGAATGGGAAATATAGCATTGAGTATTATCCTGAATTAGGAGCTATCAAAAGCATTGAATTATTATCCGATAAAATAGAATAATTTGGAATTATATATTTTAAAATACAAAATAAACTATTTAAAGGTATTTTTACTTTTAATCTTTACTTTACACCTTACTCTGGGAATTGCCCAAAACAAAAAAGCGCTTGTAAAACAAATAAACAAGCGCGGAGAAGCCTATATTTTAATAAAGTTGCCTAATAAAAACACTCTTTATCGTTTAAACAAAATTGTAAGTATTGACAGAGGCTCTGTTGCTAAAAATTATGTTTATGCTTATATTTCTGAACCACAGTTAAAAGAGTTTGATAATTTAGGTTTGGAATACAGTCTTCAAACACCGCCATCCTTAAAAGTAGCAACAACTATGTGTACCGATTTAAATGGCGTAAAAAACTGGAATTGTTATCCCACTTATAATCAGTATATTGATTTAATGAACGAATTTGCAACAAATTATCCCGGTTTGTGCAAATTAGATACCATTGGGACAAGTGTTACAGGACGATTAGTTTTGGCTATGAAAATTTCGGATAATGTTGTTCAGAATGAAGAAGAACCGGACTTTCTTTATTCATCAACCATGCATGGAGACGAAGTTACAGGTTATGTATTGATGTTGCGATTGATTGATTACCTCTTAAGTAACTACCAAACAGATGCACGAATAAAAAAACTTATTGACAGTACCGAAATTTGGATTAACCCATTGGCAAACCCAGATGGAACTTATGCTGCCGGAAATACAGATATTAGTGGTGCAACACGTGCAAACGCAAATGGATACGACTTAAACCGTAATTTCCCTGACCCTGAAAGTGGAGAGTATCCGGGCGGAACACGCCAAAAAGAAACACAGGATATGATGAATTTTATGCAAAAACATCAATTTATATTTGCAGCTAATTTTCATGGAGGTGCTGAAGTAGTTAATTATCCTTGGGATACTTGGTACACACGTCATGCCGATGACGATTGGTACATAAAAGTATCAAGACAGTATGCAGATACCGTTCATGCAAACAGCACAGCTTACATGACCTATTTAAACAATGGAATTACGAATGGAGCTGATTGGTATCCCATTGACGGTGGACGACAAGATTATGCAAACTATTATCTACACAGTAGAGAAACAACCATTGAGCTTTCCTCGGCTAAAATTCCTGATGCTTTAAGTTTACCCGATTTATGGAATTATAATTACCGTTCTTTACTAAATTATATCGACAGGGTACATTTTGGAATTTACGGAAAAATAACCGATGTGGACGGAAATCCTGTGAAAGCAAAGATTACAATTGAAAATCATGACACAGACAGCTCCGAAATATACTCAAATCCGTTAAACGGGATGTATTACCGGATGATAACCGGTGGAACTTATAGCTTAATTTACAGTGCAAGCGGATACGATACGATTACAAAAACAGATATAACAATTGCCGATGAAGAACAAATGCGTATAGACATTATTATGAGAAAAAATACAACATCCTTACCGGAGTTGTCTATAGAAAACCAAATCAAACAAATAAATAATCCGTTTAATAACGCTTTAAACTTAAACTTGTATTTGGACGATAATGTTGGTACAATTAAACTTTCGCTATTTGATTTATCAGGAAAGAAACAAAAAGAATTGTTTTTCACGGATATATATCCCGGTGATAATTTTCTATCTGTAAATACTTCCGGTTTAAGCAAAGGACTTTATTTACTAAAAATCAGCTCTAAACAGTTTGTTTTAAAGAAAAAACTTGTTAAAAACTAAACATTTCAAATACAAAAAATAACTGTAAGCAAACCAACACCAACACACTGATAATAGGAAGAATATCCTTATACACCCTAAACCATTCCGATTTAATATATTTGAATATTTAATGAAAAATTAATATTTTGCGAATAATTTACAAAATCAAAAAAGAACTATGAGAACCAAAAAAGTGCTGATTTTAATTATAAGTATTTTTGTATTTAATACCTTGCTAAGTGCGCAAATGTCGAACAGGGAGTGGTGGAACAGTCTGTCGCCTGCGTGGAAAAAAGTATTTTACAAAGAACAATTTAAAGGGAAAGAAGTGAATCCGAGTGATGAAGATTTGGATAGAATTGTAAAAATACGAAGAATAAATTGTTCAAATAACAAAGAAATTACCAATTTAAAGCCACTATCACAGCTTATCTTTTTACAAAGATTAAAATGCACAAAATGTCCGAGTTTGGAAGGACTTGAAGGTATCGAAAACTTACAAAATTTACAAGAAATTAATTGTGCCGACAATGATAATATTACCAGCATTATGCCGGTTTCCGGTTTATCAAACCTTAAAAAACTAAATTGTGGAAATACTATGGTTAAAAGCCTTCGTCCCTTACTTGGTTTAAAATCCTTAGAAGAGCTTGATCTTCATTATACTACCATTAACGATTTAATTTTTTTAAAGAATCTAAAAAGTCTGATTAAATTAGATGTTTCGGAAAACACAGCACTTTATTCAATTGATGGAGTTCAATATTTATATAATCTAACAGAATTTTACTGTTCAGATACTGATGTTGAAGATTTGACTCCCTTAGCAAATTTAAAAAATTTAAAAATACTGGATGTTTCAAATACTCAAATACGAACACTACGCCCTTTGCAGATGATTAAATCACTGACAGAAATTGATTGCTCAAACACACCCATTAAAACGCTAAAATATTTGTATTCTAATCCAAATTTAAGAATGATTTCTATACGCAACACTCAAATTCCTGAAGAAAGTCTTGAAGCAGCAATAAAAGCAATTAAAAACATAAACTACGATCCTGATAATCTGGTATTTGAATTGGAATAAATTATACTAAACAGCTTAAATAATTTATAAAGACTATTCGGTATAGCTTGTTTATCAAAAAGATAATCGCTCAATTCAGATAATATACCAATAAATTCATGGCATTGTAAAGGACCAATATCTATTTTTATCTTTAAATAATAAACCTATTTGTAATTTCCTATTTTAAAAATCATGAAAAAATTAACTAAAACATTACAACAAATAAGTCTGTTCCTGTTTATATTTTTGGCAAGTTCAGTTTCTATTAAGGCACAATACACCCTTACCGATGCTGATGTAGTGGTTACAGACGGTATTATTCAAAGCTGTTCCTACGATTTTTCCGTTAAAGACATTATTATACCAACAACTCTTGATGGGCAAACTGTAACAGGTATCAGGGATGGAAGTAATTATTCTGATGGGGTATTTTATAACAAGGGTATTACAGACATTAGTTTACCCAACACGATAATCTCTATAGGCGACTATGCATTTCGGTCAAATTCGCTTACAAGTATTGATTTTAGTACTTGTACCTCATTAAAAATTATTGGTGAATATGCCTTCGCATATAATTCGCTTAGCAGTTTAGATTTAAGTAGTTGTACAAGTTTAACCGATATAGCTGAAGGTGCTTTTAATAAAAATTCCGGACTAAGTTCAATAGTACTGCCTACCCCTGCCCATGCCGACTTTCAGCATTGGATAGACACTTATGCAAATACATATGCTGCCGGAGCAAGTGTGAATAATCTTGTTACTTTTTCCATGCAGTAATACCGCACACACTTACCGATGATGAGGTGGTGGTAACTTCCGGCATTATTGAAAGTTGTTCGTACGATTTTGCTTTAAGCGATATTATTATTCCGGCAACGCTTGATGCCCAATCAGTTACAGGTGTATCTAGTAGTGCAAGTATTACAAGTGGGGTGTTTTATAATAAAGGAATTACCAGTTTGGTTTTGCCTGCTACATTAACCACTATCGGCAATTGTGCTTTTAATACAAATAAAATAACAGTTCTTGATATTAGTTCCTGCACCCTTTTAACCACTATTGGAAGTAGTGCTTTTTATTCTAATAATATTGCAAGTTTAGACTTAAGCACTTGTCCGGCTTTAAAAATTATTGATGAAAGTGCATTTATTTGGAAATGCCCTTACCGACGTAACATTTCCTGCTTCGCTAAGTTCAATTGGTGATGCTGCTTTTGAAAACAATAAACTTACAAGCATTGATTTAAGTGTTTGTAGCTCTTTAAAAGATATTGGATCAGATGCTTTCAGTTATAATTCCGGACTAAGTTCATTAACACTGCCCACACCCAATTATACCGGTTTTCAGTATTGGATAGATGCTAATGCCAAGCAATATGTAGCAGGCTCCACTGTTAGCGACTTTGGTACATTTTACCATGCAGTTATACCCTACACCCTTACTGACGCTGATGTAGTGGTTACAGATGGTGTTATTCAAAGCTGTTCCTACGATTTTACACTTAAAGACATTATTATCCCTGAAACTCTTGACGGGCAAACTGTAACTGGTATCAGGGATGGAAATTCTTCGAATGGGGTATTTTATAACAAGGGAATTAAAACGGTAGTGCTGCCGGCAACATTGCTTTCTATAGGGAATTATGCTTTCAGAAGAAATGCTATTACCGACGTAACGTTTCCTACTTCGCTAAGTTCAA
>JALWNR010000616.1 GCA_027083715.1 Bacteroidales bacterium | reverse complement strand
AAACAACTCAGTCGCTTCTGAATTAATGTCTCTTATTAAAGTTGATAAAGATGGGTTTAACTCGGTTCACATGATGGCTGACTCAGGGGCTAGAGGTTCAGCTGCTCAGATTAGACAACTTTCAGGAATGAGGGGTCTAATGGCGAAGTCTGATGGGTCTATTATTGAAACACCAATTACTTCTAACTTCCGTGAGGGTCTAAACGTTTTAGAGTACTTTATTTCAACGCATGGAGCTAGAAAAGGTCTTGCTGATACAGCGATGAAAACAGCATCAGCTGGTTATTTGACTCGAAAGCTTATTGATGTTGCCCAAAATGTTAAAGTTATTATGCATGATTGTGGAACACATGAAGGGGTAGATGTTTCAGACATTTATGTAGGTAATGAGCTTATTGAACCACTTTCAGACAGGGTTTATGGGCGTGTAATTGCAGGAGACATTATTGACCCTATTACTTCGGAAGTGTTGGTGAGTGAGGGTACAATGATTGATGAACCTAAAGCCAGATTAATTTCAGAATCTGGTGTACGTTCTGTAAACATTAGAACGTCGGTTACTTGTAAAGCTCCTAGAGGAATTTGTGCTAAATGTTATGGTTTAAACATGGCTGAAAATAAAATTGTTAAACGTGGTGAAGCTGTGGGTGTTGTTGCTGCTCAATCAATTGGTGAGCCAGGAACACAACTTACCCTTCGTACTTTCCACACAGGTGGTACGGCTACGGCTGGTAAAGAAGAACGTCAAGTTATTGCGAACAAAGAAGGGTTTATTCGTTACTATAATTTAAATGTTAATAAAAACTCTGAAGGTAAATTACTTGTTTCAAACCGAAGAAATGCAGGGGTACTTTTGGTTGAACCTAAAGTTAAATCACTTACACGAGGTAAATTAACCATTGTATCAGCTCATGATGAAATTATTTTAACAGTACAACAAGGGGCGAAGGAACAACGTTATACTGTTAGAAAAGCAGATATTGCAAAGACCAATGAACTCGCTGGTGTTGGTGGTAAAGTAGACGGTAAACTCTTTATTCCGTTTGAGAATGGTGACATTATTGAAGAGGGTGATTCAATTATTGAAGTTATTAAAGAAGCTTGGTCGGTTCCATCACGTATTCCTTTTGCTTCTGAATTGACGGTTGAGGATGGTGCACCAATTACTCAAGACATTCATGCTGAGGCAAAAGGAATGGTTAAGTTCTTCTTATTAAAAGGGGACTACTTAGAGAGATTAGAGTCGGTATCTAAAGGTAAGGTAATTTCCGAAAAAGGCCTTTTTGCTGTTGTTGTTGATGAAAATGAACGTGAAGCTGCAAGACATTATATTGCAAGAGGTTCTGTTATCTCTATTGATGATAATACGGTTGTTACACGTGGTGCCCTTATTGCTAATGCAGCAACACAAGAGCAAGTGGTTATTGCAGAGTGGGATCCATACTCAGAGCCTATGATTGCTGAAGCAAATGGTACGGTGAAGTTTGAAGATATTATTCCAGGTGTTACGGTTGTTGAACAGTTTGATGAGTTAACAGGTGAGAGTAGATTAACCCTTAATGAATATATTCCTACAGCCTATAGTCCAGCGATTGTATTGGCAACAGATGATGGTGAAATTATTTCATATGGGTTAGACCCTAAGACATCTATTTATGTTAAAGATGGTCAAAAAGTTGGTATTGCAGATATTTTGGCTAAAACACCAAAAGCTGCTACAAAATCAAGTGATATTACTTCGGGGCTTCCAAGAGTATCAGAATTGTTTGAAGCACGTCGTCCAAAAGATCCAGCATTAATTGCTAGAATTACGGGTTCGATTGCCTTTGGTAAACCACTTAGAGGTAAAAAACGTATTATTATTACGCCAGAGCATGGAGCTTCTGTTGAACAGTTTGTTGACAAGCAACGTACGGTTGTTGTTAACGAAGGTGATTTTGTACACACTGGTGAAAAAATGACGGATGGTACAATTTCTTCTCATGATGTTTTAGCAACACTTGGGGAAAAAGCACTTTATGAGTACATTGTGGAAGAAGTTCAAAAAGTTTACCGTCGTCAAGGGGTTAACATTTCAGATAAACATATCGAAATTATTGTTTCTCAAATGATGCGTCAAGTTAAAGTTGTTGAAGGTGGAGACTCTAAATTCATTGGTGCTGACTTGATTTCTAAGAAAAAGTTTACTTTAGAAAATGGGAAAGTCATTAAATTATTTGGTGAACCAGCGATTGCTGAACCATTGTTAATTGGAATTACAAGAGCAGCTGTTGGTGCAGATTCAATTATCTCTGCTGCTTCATTCCAAGATACGACAAAAGTACTTACTTCTGCGTCAATTGCAGGTACAGTTGATATGTTAGAAGATTTGAAAGAAAATGTTGTTATTGGTCGTCTTATTCCTGTTGGAACAGGGATGGTTGATATGGAAAATATTAAGTTTGTAGAACCTGAAGAAGAAGCGTAAGTCTTCTGTAGGGACAAAGCCCCCGTGCTTGTCCCTACATTATATTCCTTCCATTTGTTTAGCATTAAATTGTGCTAAGTCATCCCCTATAAATTTAAATTCTAATTCAATAGGTCTACAACAAACCTCACAATCTTCAATATAATCTGAATTTTCTTCAGAGCTATCAAGTATCATCGAAATTCTTTCCCAACAGTAGGGGCAAGTAAAAAAATGTTCCATTTTTAATCCTATAAATTTAAATAAAGTGAGTATAGCTAACTTTATTTGATATTCCTAGAGTTTCATTC
>JALWNR010000615.1 GCA_027083715.1 Bacteroidales bacterium | reverse complement strand
ATTATCTTCCGGGAAAATATTCTATTGCAATTTTTGCCGGCGATGAGAGTTTGCTTATTGATGACCGGTATTGGATAAAAATTTCTAAATAATTAATAAATGAACTTATCAAAATACACCATTACCGTATATTTGATTTTTTATAATTTATTTGGCTTATTATCTGCACAAAAGTTTCATATTGTCGAAAAAAAACTCTCTTCTGAAATAAAAATTATTAACGATTTAAAATTTGATAATAAAACTCTATGGATGGCTTCGGGTAATGGATTATTTGGTCTTGAAAATGGAGTGCTAAAATCTTATTCAAAAAATAAAGAAAGAAATAAGTTGAAAATAAATTCTATTGAAATTGACTCTTTTGGTAATAAATGGTTGGGAACTTATTACGGAGAATTAATAAAATTTAATAATGATGAAATTTTGTCTGTTATAAACTTTAATAAATATTTAAATGATGAAAACCCTATTATTACAGATATTTCCATTAGCGCACAAGAACATAATATTTTATTGAGTACTGCATCCGGTAAGATTTTATATTATGATTTTCTTAATGCTACTATAGGAACTATTAAAAGTCCTGTAAATACAATGATTTATTCAATCAACTACGGAGATGATAAAAATATTTGGCTTTGCAGTGCAGATGGATTTTTTTTAAAACATGCAAATGGAAAATGGAAAAAAAAACAAGGAATGTATTTAGCTTACGGTATTTTTAATCAGGTAGGAAATTATTGGGCAATTGGTCGTAACCACGACAAAAAAGCCCTTTTAATGCTTTATTATAAACATGAGAATTTATCGGGGGCTAAATATGTGTGGAAAAAATTTGAACTTGATGAATTACCCAATCAATATGCACGTTTTTATGAACTGGCTGTAGTTGGTGAATATGCATGGATTACATCAGATATAGGTTTAATAAAATATGATGTTTTAAGCGGAAGACTGACTTTAATTGATAAATATCAAAATATTGATTTAAAAAAGATAAGGCACATTACCCGACAAGATAATAATACTTTGTGGATAAGTACTGCCGGTAATAAATTATATAGATTAGAAATCAAAAAAAAATAAAAAAGCACGATGAAAAAGATTAAAGAGACTGTAAATTTTTTAAAAAGTAAGGGGTGCTCAAAACCTGAAATTGGTATTGTTTTAGGTACTGGCCTTGGCGGAATGGTTAAAGAAATTAATGTAGAGCTAACTGTTGATTATGACGAAATTCCTAATTTTCCGGTTTCAACTGTTGAATCACATCATGGAAAGCTTATTTATGGAGAACTACACGGAAAAAAGATTATTGCTATGCAAGGAAGGTTTCATTTCTACGAAGGCTATAATTTTAAGCAAGTTACTTTTCCTATTCGTGTAATGAAACTGCTTGGTATTAAATATTTACTATTATCTAATGCTGCCGGAGCACTAAATTTAAACTTTAAAAAAGGCTCTTTAATGATGATTTCTGACCATATTAACCTTTTACCCGGCAACCCGCTTACAGGTAAAAACAATGATGAGCTGGGGCCTCGTTTCCCGGATATGAGTATGGCTTATACTCCGGGAATTAATAATATAATTGAAGAGCAAGCAAAAAAAATGGGTATTCAGCTAAACAAAGGAGTTTATGTTGCAGTAGCGGGTCCTAACTTAGAAACACCTGCCGAATATCGTTTTCTGAGAATAATTGGTGCCGATGCTGTTGGCATGTCCACAGTTCCCGAAGTAATTGTTGCTAATCACATGTCTTTACCGTGTGCTGCAATATCTGTTTTAACCGATGAGTGTGATCCTGATAATCTTCAAAAAGTTGAATTGTCTGAAATCCTGGAAGTCGCTGCAAAAGCAGAAGTGCAATTAATAAAATTGTTTAAAGAGGTAGTGAAATGCCTGAATTAAATGAGGGAATATTATAGTTTAAAACTGATGTAAATCGGGTAAATAATAGATATCAAAGAGAGAGAGCTAAAATGGCAAATATCGAAATCACAACACCAAGCCAGTTTATCCATTGTAGTCTTTCTTTAAAGAAAAAATATCCGGCAAGTACTGAGATTAGGATAATTGACGAGTTGTTTACGGCAAATATTATTGAACTGTCTGAAAAATCAGCATTTAATGCAAGAATTAAAAAATACAGCGAGCCAAAATTTGCAATACCCAGTAGAATACCAAAAGCTAAGCTTTGTTTTTTTATTTCAAACAAATTTTTAATATTAAATAATACGAACACAAAAAAACTCACAATTGCAGCAACTGCAAAAACAATTGTGGTAGATTCAATAATTCCTGTATTTTTTAGAAATTCTTCCTGATTATATTTTACCAAAGAATCAACTAAACCCATTGCGAGGAATAAAACTGCCGGAAAAATGTATTTGGTATTGTTATTTTGTTCTTTTTTGTCTTTTATAGACGATAATATAATTGAGAAAAGTGCTAATACCATACCTGTTATTTTTAATAAATAAACAGGTTCGTTATAGTAAAACACTGAAAAAAGAATAGGAAAAACAACCGACATTTTGGTACTGATACCGGTAAGGGTTATTCCTGCTTTTTGCGTAGAAATACCTATCAAATAAAATGTAGCAATAAATAATATCCCAATAAAAGCTGAAATATAAATCCAATCTGCCGATAAAATTTCCTGTAAGGAAAAATCTTTTTCTCGAAACAAATATCCGGTAAAAGCAGCGGTAATATAGTTAAGAACAATTACCGGAAAAATCTTTATATGATAAATATC
>JALWNR010000614.1 GCA_027083715.1 Bacteroidales bacterium | reverse complement strand
AAATACGACAAGGAGCAGGATTTTATTTTTACGGTGCAGGCGCAGGCGGGAAGGTATAAGTATAAATTCCAAGGCCAAGAACGCCAGGAGGATTTGGATTTGGGCTGGGATAGTTTTAAGTATAGGAACTATGATTATGCGATAGGAAGGTTTTTTAATGTGGATCCTTTAACGGAAAAATATCCAATGTTATCACAATATCAATTTTCATCCTTAAATCCTGTGTGGTTAAAAGAAATTGAAGGATTGGAGGGAGTGCCACCTAAACCTCAAACTCATACTACCGTTGAAGGGGATACCTATTGGAAATTAGCCCAAGAATATGGCGTAACAGTAGATCAATTAAGGGAATGGAATGGTTATGAAGACACAAAGATTCCAATAGGAGTAGATTTGATTGTTTCGGACCCTTCGGAATATAATGCATTCAGACAAATGACTGTTGGTGAATACTACCAAGGTGGTGATGTAAATATAATTTTGAGTGGCCCTAATTTTGAAAATGAAACCGTTATCACAGAACAAGATATAAAAAAGGCCGAAGCCATTACCATGACACTGATGGTTTTTGATGTTTTAACCTTTGGCCAAATGTCAGCATTTTCAAGGCTATCGTTACCAAGGGCAAGTAGGTTTGAAATCCCTACTCAATCCGCTACTGTTAGGTTCGTGGGTGCACAAGAGGCAGGAGGAAATAGACTTACTTATTATTCATATAAAAATTTGAATTTCCGTGTAAATTCCAGTCATGGATATGATAGGGTTCATGGATCGGGAGCTATTCCTCGTGAACTAAGTTATCAGCAAATTGAATCCAGAATTGTTCGTGATGCGGCACATCATTTCTCTGAAATTCCTACTGCTGGCGGAAATACAAAACCTTATGAAGGAAAGGTAAATATAGGTGGTTACAAAATTGGCTACACGGCAATGCAAGTAAATGGTTTAGTAAGAATTGGAACATATTATCCATTAACACCATAAAACTAATTTATTATGAATAGATTAATTAAAGCAATTGAGCAATTAATGCAAATCAAGGGAAATGATTGGGAAAAGTTATATAGGGCATCATCTTATTATATTGAAATTTTATCAATTAGTTCGGCAGATGAAATAGAGACAATGTTAGACTATCTTTACAAAAATTTTGCTACTGAAACAACACCTTTCTGGGCAAGACTAATTGCATTTAAAATACTTGTCCTTCAAAAACCTAACAATAACAAAATAAAACAATGGGCGATGAATGATGCTTTAATGTTTGGAGGGCCAGAGTGGAAAAAAGAAGTTGAAAAATGGTGAATGCCCGTGAAACTACAACCATGCCAATATGCCAACAAGGGTGAGAATAGGCCCCGGAGAAATAAGGTTTATTTACGACGCCTTGGGCAACAAATGGTATAAGTTTTCCAAGGATGGTGCGGCGGAAGAAGCCAAAGGCACGGCGTATATTTTTGGCATGCAATACGAGTTTAAGGAAAACAACCACATCCAATACGACTGGAAACTTATGTTCATTGGCACGGACGAGGGCTATGTGAGTGCGGTTTATCCGGATGGCATTGATAACGAGTTTAAGTTCCAGTACGTGTATAATCATACGGACCACTTGGGAAACATCCGCCAAAACATTACAAAAGAAAACGGCCGCTTGACCGTTTTGCGCGAGCATAATTACTATCCCTTTGGCCTGCTCCACCGCGGTTACAACGAAGAAAAAGAAGACTTAAAATACGACAAAGAGCAGGATTTTATTTTTACGGTGCAGGCACAAGCGGGGAGGTATAAGTATAAATTCCAAGGCCAGGAACGCCAGGAGGATTTAGACCTGGGATGGGATAGTTTTAAGTACAGGAATTATGATTATGCCATTGGTAGGTTCTTTAATGTGGATCCGTTGGCGGATGAATATGTCCATTGGTCGCCGTATGTTTTTAGTGGAAACAGGCTTATAGATTCAAGAGAGTTGGAAGGTTTGGAGCCGCACACTATCCATAAAACGCTTGATGATGCAGCGATTAATTTTGCTACTCAATATAATGGACTTTCTATTCGTGCTAATGTTGAAATTAACACTTGGTTTTATCAATCAACCGACAACAATGGGAATATTTACTATTCTTATACAACGCCTGCAATGGGTACAGAAGGTATAGCAACAGGGTCTCCCGAACCTATACCGGATGGAACTACGCTCGTGGGTGAAGCCCATACACATTCTGCTGATAGTAACAATGAGATCAACGGAGATCCGACTAGTGGTGATAATTTTCCTAGTTATCATGACTTAGCAAGTGTTTATCGCATTTGGCTTGAATTAAAAGACAAAGGAGGTGAAAATGTGTTATATGTTGGATACGTTGTTACTCCCAATGGGACAATATATAAATTTCAACCAAGTAAACAAACAAAAAATTTTAAAGATGATGTAAAAGAAGTTGACGGAGCATCGGATGTTGTACCATCTGACCCTAACTCAAATACTCGTAAAAATAATATTTCACCAAATCGAACTCCTAAAATATTGCCCATCAACTTAGATAAAGATGACTATTACAACAATGACAATAACGATAATAACAACAATAATGAAAACAATGAAAAAAAGGAAAATAACTAATAAAATAAAAGTAATATTTTTTTCTTCATTATTTACTTTTACCAATTTAATTTATGCCCATAAAAATATTCATGTTACGGTAAATATTGGAAATGTTAGTTATCATTTTTCAACGGAAAGGTACATAGAGGAAATA
>JALWNR010000613.1 GCA_027083715.1 Bacteroidales bacterium | reverse complement strand
CTGCTTAAAGATAATTTCATGAATTATTGCGGTTAATCTGGGTTTTTTAAAGTCCAATATCTTCGTTATGCATACCTTTAAAATGGTCATATGCAGCAGTAAGTGCTCAAATATCAAGGCTTACGAGCCTTGATATTTGACTTTATGAACCTTTAAACTAATCGGCTAAATCAAATACATTCTTAATGAAAAAACAAATATCCGATAAAAATTGCAGCAATAATACCTGCAAAATCAGCTATTAGTCCGGCAGTAACCGCATAGCGCGTATTTTTAATTCCTACAGAACCAAAATAGACAGCCAGAATGTAAAATGTAGTATCAGTAGCTCCTTGCACAGTTGAAGCCAATCGTCCTACAAATGAATCAGCTCCGTAGGTATTCATGGCATCCACCATCATACCGCGTGCACCACTACCGCTTAGCGGCTTCATCAATGCCGTAGGCAAAGCCGGAATAAAATCCGTATCCACTCCAATCCAACTGAAAAATGACGAAATACCACTAATGATATAATCCATGGCTCCGGAACTTCTAAACACACCTATTGCCACCAGAATAGCTACCAAAAAAGGAATGATTTTTACAGCAATACTAAAACCCTCTTTGGCACCCTCAATAAATGTTTCATATACATTTATTTTTTCTTTTACACCCAGCAAAATAAAACTTACAATTATTGAAAACAATATTACATTACTGGATACACTCGACACCGTAGCTATTTGCTCTTTAGGCATTTGTGAAAATAAATATATTATACCGCCAATTACTGCCGTCAGTCCCCCCAGATAAGCCATAATTACTTTATCAAAAAGATTAATTTTTTGATAGATCGAAACAGTAATTAACCCGGTAATTGTTGAAAAAAAGGTAGCTAAAAGTATCGGGATAAAAATATCCGAAGGGTCAGCAGCACCGAGTTGAGCACGATATACCATTACACTAATGGGAATCAGAGTTAAACCCGATGTATTTAATACCAAAAACATAATTTGCGCATTGCTTGCCGTCTCTTTTTGCTTATTGCTTTTTTGCATTTCTTCCATCGCTTTTAAACCCATAGGTGTAGCTGCATTATCCAAACCAAGCATATTTGCAGCCACATTCATCATAATGGCACCAATTGCCGGATCGTCTTTTTTAAGTTCTGGAAAAAGTTTATGAAAAAAAGGACCTATCAGTTTTGAGAAAATACGTACCACCCCGCCTTTTTCACCAATTTTCATCAAGCCCAGCCAAAGAGTAAGTACTCCTGTTAAACCCAAAGAAATCTCAAAACCGGTTTTTGCCATATCGAAAGTTGATGAAACCATATTAGGAAACACATCCACATCACCAAAAAAAATCAGGCGCACCAGTGCAACAACAAAAGCAATCAGAAAAAAAGCAATCCAAATATAATTTAAAGCCACGGTGAAATAGATTAATTAGTAATTAGTGTATTGGTATTTAGATAATTGATAAATTAGTTTTTTTACAGCATCATGGACTCACTTCAAAAATCTACTCATTACTCTCTCTGTACTGAAAACTACTCCAACTATCAAATTACTAAATATTAAGCGTAAAACTAATGAAAAAATTTAAGTTTTGAAATATTTTTTATTATATCAATATTAACTATATTTGTATCCTAAAATATTTAATCTAAAACTATGTTTTATTTCCTAATTAAGCCATCAGCAATTAAAAGCTACTTTTTGCTGCTGAGTTTTCTTATCCTATTTTCTTGTAATAAAGAAAGTGAAAAGCAATTACCACCGCAAAAAATTAAAGTAGTAAAAGTTATAAGCAAAGAAATTCCTATTTATCAAACTTATGTAGGGCAAGTGTATGGCTACAAAGATATCCCAATACGGGCAAGAGTGGACGGATACCTCATGGGGATTCACTTTAAGGAAGGAAACCGGGTAAAAAAAGGACAGCTTTTATATACCATTGACCCACAGCCATATCAGGCTCAGGTTGCCGAATCTATGGGGCAATTGGCTAAAGCCAAAACCGAGATGGTGCGGGCAGAAAATGAACTGAAAAGAATACAGCCCCTTGCGGAAATGAATGCTGTAAGCCAAAGCGATTTGGATGCGGCAAAAGCAGAATATGATGCGGCAAAAGCATCTGTTGAAGCAGCTGAGGCTAATTTACGACTGACGAAAATCAAACTAAGCTATACGCGTATAAAGTCACCGATATCTGGCTTAATTGGAAAATCAGAAGCAAAAGTTGGCGAATATGTAGGTAAAACTCCAAATCCGGTAATATTGAATACAGTCTCGCGCATTGATACTATTTTAGTTGAATTTTTTATTACCGAAGCTGAATATTTGCGTTTTTTTAGAAATATTAAAAAGTACCAAAAAAAGCAGAATAATGCAAATAGTGAACTGGAGTTAATTTTGGCTGATGGCTCAACACATAAGTATCACGGTAAAGTTGATTTTATTAATCGTAACGTTGACCCAAAAACAGGAGCAATTTTACTGCAAGCATCATTTCCTAACCCCGAACGCCTTATTCGCCCCGGGCAATATGCAAAAGTTAAAGCGCTGGTTGATATTGCAGATAGTGCACTAATTGTTCCTCAAAGATGTGTAAAAGAATTGCAGGGTAAGCATTCGCTTTATGTAGTTAATAAAGAAAATAAAATTGAAAGTAAACAAGTGGTAATCAGAGGTTTTTATAATGATTATTATGTAATCTCATCGGGTTTGGCACCGGAAGATATAGTCGTTTTGGAGGGAATCCAAAAAGTAATTCCGGGT
Organism: Bacteroidales bacterium; assembly: GCA_027083715.1. GTDB lineage: Bacteria > Bacteroidota > Bacteroidia > Bacteroidales > NBLH01 > NBLH01. The sequence continues at coordinate 8,849 of JALWNR010000613.1, read as the reverse complement.
ATGACTGTTGTACCGGAAATAGTGAAGTTTAACAGTCAATTACCAAATGATTAAATTATTTTCAGATATAGATTTGCTAAATCTTGAAACTGAACAATAAAACTTTGAAACCTTACCTAATGTATAACTGTTAAAATATGGAAGAAAAGAAAGGTAATTTTTTTGTCCACCGACCCATAGTGGCAATGGTGATTGCAATTATCATTGTAATTGTCGGACTAATCAGTCTGCTTGGATTGCCTATTGAACAATATCCGAACCTTACCCCTCCTATTGTTCAGGTAAAAGCATCTTACACAGGTGCCAATGCATTGAATGTAGAAGAATCAGTGGCAACACCGCTGGAACAAAAAATCAACGGTGTGGACAATATGATTTATATGAAATCAACCAATGCTAATGACGGAACCATGAATATTCAAGTTTCGTTTGAAGTGGGTACTGACCCGGATATGAATACCGTCCTTACCCAAAACCGAGTATCGGCAGCATCGGCAAAACTGCCCGCAGCAGTAACTAAGTTGGGTGTTACCACCGAAAAATCCTTACCTTCAACACTGATGCTCATCGCGCTCACTTCTGACGGAAGATATGACCAGAACTTCCTCGGAAACTATGCATTGATTAATATCAGCGACCAATTGGCGCGTATCAAAGGTATTGGAAGTGTTAATGTTTTGGGAGCCTCGGATTATTCTATGCGAATTTGGATAAAGCCCGACCGTCTTTCGCAGATGGGCATTACCGTACCGGAAATAATCAACGCGATTAATGAGCAAAATGTATTGGTTCCGGGTGGTAAATTTGGTGCTGAGCCTGCTCCGGCAGGAACAGAATTTACCTATACCGTACGAATGCCGGAGCGTTTTAATTCACCGGAAGCTTTTGGCGAAATTGTGGTACGTACAGGTGCTGATGGTGCTCAGGTGAAACTTAAAGACATTGCCAGCATAAATCTTGGAGTGGAAACATACAGCGCCTTTACCCGGTTCAACGGCGAAACATGTTCAATAATAGCGCTTTATCAAGCTCCCGGCTCAAACGCGGTGGAACTAAAAGAAAGGGTAATTGCTGAAATGGAACGTTTGGAGAAAAATTTTCCCGAATCGGTAAAATATACCGTCTCAATAGATACGGTTGCTCCGATTACAGCAGGAATAAAAGATATTGTGATTACGCTGTTTGAAGCATTATTTTTGGTAATTTTGGTTGTGTTCATCTTTATACAGGACTGGCGGGCAACCTTAATACCAACCATAGCAATTCCGGTTTCACTAATTGGTGCTTTCATCTTTTTCCCTATGCTGGGATTTACAATTAATGTACTTTCTTTACTTGGTTTAGTACTGGCAATAGGTATTGTAGTGGACGATGCGATTGTTGTTGTTGAAGCGGTTCAGGTAAACATTGAAAACGGAATGAGTACAAAGGAAGCTACGCTTGACGCGATGCGAAAAGTTACGGCTCCGGTAATTGCAACTACGCTTGTTTTGGTTGCTGTTTTTATTCCCGTTGCCGGAATGGCAGGTATTACAGGACGCTTGTATCAACAATTTGCCATAACCATTGCCGTTTCTGTAATCGTTTCGTCGGTTAATGCACTGACATTAAGCCCGGCTCTTTGTTCTATTTTATTAAAAAAACCGGTAAAATACAAAGGGGTTTTAGGTAGTTTTTTCGGAAAATTTAACAACTGGATGGGACGCTCAACGGATTCTTATATGAGTTTCACGAACGTTGTAACCCGAAAGCTCAAACGTAGTGCAATATTCATAATCGTTATTACTGCTGCTGCCGGATTATTTGGTAAATTAGTGCCCGGCGGATTTATTCCCGAAGAGGATATGGGATATTTCTTTGTAAATTACCAATTACCGGATGCTGCATCCTTACAGCGTTCAGATGTGGTTGCTAAAAAAATCGAAGAAATCATGCTCAATTATCCCGACATCAAATACACTACTAATGCAACCGGTTATTCAATGCTTTCGGGTGCAATGGCAAGCAATACCGGTTTTATTTTTGCAAGCCTGAAACCCTGGGACGAACGTGAAAAAACGGCCAAAGAAATTGTAGCAGATATTAATCACCGTTTAGCGATGCAGATTAAAGATGCACAGGCTTTTGCTTTTGGGCCTCCGGCAATTCCCGGGCTTGGAAATGGTTCGGGTTTTAGTATTATGATTCAGGACAAAGGAGGAAATACGCCGCAATATCTTTCGGAAAATCTAATGAAATTTATAAAAGCGGCGAGTGCCCGACCGGAAATTGCTCGTGCATTTTCTACATTTCAGTCATCTGTACCTCAGAGATATATGGATGTGGATAAAGAAAAAGCCCTGAAACTGGGAATTAAACTGAATGATTTATATTCAACCATAGGCGCTTTTATGGGAGGTGCTTATGTAAATGACTTTACGCGCTTTGGTCGTTTGTATAAAACTTATATTCAGGCCGAACCGCAATACCGTAACAAAGTTACGGACATCAATAATTTTTTCATAAAAAATAATGATGGAAATATGGTGCCACTGGCAACTTTTGTGGATGTAAAATCAATAACAGGACCAGAATATACTACAAGGTTTAATTTGTACCGCTCGGCAGAAGTTACGGGAACACCTGCGCCCGGTTATACCTCAGCCGAAGCAATGGATGCACTGGAAGAAGTTGCCGCAAAGGTTTTACCTGCCGATATGGACTACTCATGGAATGCAATGTCTTTTCAGGAGAAAAAAGCTTCCGGATCACTGGGTATGATTATGACATTTTCTTTGGTTTTTGTATTCTTAATTCTGGCAGCTCAGTACGAAAGCTGGTCGCTACCTTTAAGTATATTATTAGGTACTCCATTTGCTATTTTTGGTGCACTGCTGGCACTATGGCTGGCACGACTTGGAAGTACAACATTTGAAAATAATATTTTTGCACAGGTTTCTTTTGTAATGCTTGTGGGTATGGCTGCAAAAAATGCCATTCTAATTGTTGAATTTGCCAATGATGAATTCAAAAAAGGTTTGAGCCTGTTTGATGCTGCAATTACAGCTGCCAAATCACGTTTTCGCCCGATATTAATGACCGCTTTTTCATTTATTTTAGGAATTTTTCCTCTGGTAATTGCAAGCGGCTCAGGAGCAGAAGCACGTAAAGTGATGGGTATGACCCTATTGGGCGGTATGTCTTTGGCTACTCTACTGGGAGTTTTTCTTTATCCGATGCTTTTTGTGGCAATCGGGAAACTATTTAAATACGAACAAAAAAGAGATAAAAGTATAAAAGTTGAAAGTTAAATGTTAAAAGCTAAAAGTAATTTTTAGCATAGTAGTTTATTGAAATTTAGCTAAAAAACCATAATGAAATGAGAGTTCTAATAAAATTGCAAAATGTTTTTTGTTTATGAGTATGCTTTATTTTTTTAGCCCTGTAAGGGCGACATAATTTAGCCCCGGATATAGCGAAACGAAATGTGGGGTGTTAAAGCGACGCGAAACCAGTGAGTGGTGCAAGTAATGATGATAATTAATGTATATTAGAAACATGCATCGCAATTAAGCATTTACTATTAGCTTATATTTACCAAACAATTAATTCATTAAGGTACGCAAAATTTTAAAAATTAAATTAACCTGACCAATATTTCAACACTATAAAAATTATCAATGAAAAAATTTTTAATATATCTTAGCTTTTTCATCTTGCTGATGGTTGCAAGCTGTAAAATGGGTCCTAATTTTAAGAAGCCTGTTTTGAATAATCCTCAGGCATTTTTAAACGATAGCTTAAAAGGCGATACCCTTGTTTATGACAGCGTTTATAACGATTCGTTGATGAATCTTGCCTGGTGGGAACTGTTTCAGGACAGTAATCTTCAAGAACTGATAAAAAAGGCAATAGCTAATAATCAGGATTATCTGATTGCTATTTCACGACTGGAAGAAGCTCGTGCAAACCTCGGTTACGTAAAAGCCGATTTATATCCCAAAGTAGATATCAGTGCAGAAGCTACAAATTCAAAAATGAACTTGCTGGGACCTACGAACGAATCATTAGACCGTTTTTCTATTGCCCCGGTATTATCCTGGGAAATTGACTTTTGGGGTAAAGTGAGGCGTGCAACAGAATCGGCAAAAGCTTCACTTTTAGCTACGGAATATAGTCAGCATAAAATAATGCTTAGCCTGATATCAGATGTAATAAGCAATTATTTTCTTTTACTGGATTATAAAGCAAGGCACGGTATTGCACAAAAAACTTACGAATCGCGCAAAGCCTACCTGGAAATAATTACCGCGCGTTTTGAAAAAGGAATTGTTCCTGAAATAGATGTTAATCAAGCACAAATACAGGAGGCACAAGCCGAGGCTGCCATTTATCTTTATGAACGCCTCATAAAAAAAACAGAGTACATCCTTCGCTTGTTAATTGGTGAAAATCCAGGTGAAGTTGTTACAGAAGCTAAATTAAGCAAACAAATTGTTCCACCGGAAGTTCCGCCGGGATTACCATCACAGCTGATTGAACGCAGACCCGATATCCGTGAAGCTGAACAAATGCTGGCTGCTCAAAATGCACAAATTGGTGTGGCACAAGCCATGCGTTTTCCTTCGTTTAGCCTTACAGCTATGTTTGGTGTAGGGAGTAATGAATTAAGTACTCTAACCTCGGCAGACGGTCTTATTTGGTCGGTTGGCGGACAAATGCTCGGACCATTGTTTAACTTTAACAAAAACAAGCGCCGCGTAGATGTGGAACGTGAACGTACCAAACAAATGCTGCTGACTTATGAAAAAACGGTACTCACTGCATTTAAAGAAGTAGAAGATGCATTGGTAGAAATCAGTACTTATAAAAATGAACTGGAAGCACGCAGAAGACAAGTGAGTGCTGCTGAAAATGCGCTGCGCTTGTCTAAAGCACGATATGACCGCGGTGTTACCAGCTATCTGGAAGTTTTGGAGTCAAACCGACAACTTTTTGACGCAGAACTTATTGCAGTTCAGACTTTTGATGAATATTTACGTGCTTATTTGAAACTATACAAAGCATTAGGAGGCGGATGGTAGATTTTTTCCTTTGCCTGAATCTATAATATTGAAAGAAAAATTGTTTCAAATAATTTTGCAAATAGGGAACTATTATTAATTTTGCAGTCCGATTCATAAGCCCGGATGGCGGAATTGGTAGACGCGCTGGTCTCAAAAACCAGTTCCTTCGGGAGTGCCGGTTCGACCCCGGCTCCGGGTACAAAAAAAGCATGAACTTTTGTTCATGCTTTTTTTATTAATAAAACTAGCTTTATGCCATAAATGCTGAGTACATCCAAACCAGTTTTTCCTGCTCACGAATGTAATCGCTCATCAATGCATTAGTTCCCTCATCATCTGCCTCATCACTAAGTGTAAGAATTTCACGCTGCTTTTTTAACAACAGCTCAAAAGCATTGAGTATGGTTTGTACTGATTCTTTGGCTCCCGTAACATTTACAGCCTCCTTAACTTCTGATACTTCCAGGAACTGTGTGTAACTGTGATAAGGAGTCTCTGCCAATGTCAAAATTCTTTCGGCAATTTCATCAATTTTTAAAAATAAATCATTATACAACTCTTCAAACTTTGCATGCAATTCAAAAAACTTTTCACCTTTAATGTTCCAGTGCAAACCACGTGTATTCATGTAAAAAACCTGATAGTTTGCCAAAAGGTTATTTAATTTTTCTGCTAATTCTTTACTGTTTTGCGTATTTAATCCTATTCTGTTCATAATTTTTCGTTTTTTTAAGTTCAACAATTAATCTATGACAAAAGTCGGGATTAAATCGATATAAAACAAATCAATAATTTTTATAAACAAATAAATAATATTTATATCTGTTGATACACAACGAATACACTGTTAAAATGTGTAGAAAAAATTTATAAATAAGCTTCAATAGCTTCTAATGCTTCTTTTGTTCCCAATGAAATACTTATAGCTCCGGCGGGTGCATCATAATCTCGAGGATTAATACGAATAAAATCAGCATTCATGTTTCTGAAAACACTTTCAGATTCCATACGTACAGTTGGCACAGCTTGTCCTGCACCTGATTCAATAATTACTAATCGAGCTTTTTCTTTTTGCAATCGATCTAACCATTGGTGATAACGGCTACTTTGTAAGCTGCTTCTATCCGAAAGCCAAGACCAATCGCCAAACATTAAAATGTTAGGGCGTGCTATTGCATTACAGTTAGGACAATGTGGTAAGGGTTCTAATGCTTGAAAAGTTTCCATATCTAAATTAACGTTACTGTTAGAAGCATCCCAAATATGGTGAGAACAAGGCTTTATACACTGAAAATGATGAATGGAACCATGTACTTCATAAATAGAATTATCATCAAAACCAGCTTTTTGAAATTGTCCATCCACATTGGATGTAAATATAAAATATCCAAGTTCTTTTTTTTGAGCCCAATTTAACATCAGCTCAAAACCTTTGTGAGGTGTTGTTTTACGGTATAGGTTTAGTCGGTGCCCGTAAAAAGCCCAAGCAAGTTTTGGGTTACGTTCAAACCACATTGGGTTAGCCATTTCACTAAAAGAGATACCTAATTTGGCAATAGGCGGATAAGCTTTCCAAAAACCTTTATTACCACGAAAATCCGGCAAACCGGAATCAACACCAATACCTGCACCGGCAGTTATTAATATCGCATCTGCATTTTTTATCTGTATAGCTGCCTTGTTTATACTCTCATCAATATTCATTATTATACAATTTTGCTAAATACATGTAAATTTATAGAAATATTTTATTATATTTGAAAACTTTGTAAATTTCGGGTTTAAATTAGCATATTATATTTAAAACTACCAACAATGGCAGCATATATTGATACAAACATGGAAATAAGGTCTTACCTGACTTTTGAATTAGGGGAAGAAATTTTTGCATGTCATGTAAACAAGCTATTACATATACTTGAAATACCTAAAATTACCGATGTTCCGGGTGCACCCGGCTATATGAAAGGGATTATTAATTTGCGGGGAAAGGTTTTACCCGTTATTGACACAAAGGTAAAAATGGGTATGCCTCCGGTTGAGTTTACCAAAGATACTTGTATTGTGGTAATGGACATTAAGCTCGATGATGATTCGCTATTAGTAGGTGTACTGGTTGACAGAGTTTTAGAGGTTTTAGAATTTAACGATGATGAAATATTACCTCCTCCAAATCTTGGAAGCAAATATCATTCGGAATTTATCACCGGTATTGTGAATAGGAATGATAATTTTATTATGATTATCGATATTGATACCGTATTTTCATTAGATGAAATTAATTTTATGCGTTCCAGTTCCGATAATGATATAGTACCTGAAATGGAAGAAAACGAAAAAAGTTTGGAAGAAAATAAAGAAGAATAATTATTTTTTAGTCAAAAATAAAAGAGCGAGCGTACGAAAATACGCTCGTTTTTTATTTCTCAACTTACCAGTGTTCCGATATCATCACCTTCGAGTACTTTCATTAAATTACCTTCGGTATTCATATCAAAAACCAAAATCGGCAGTTTATTTTCTTTGCATAAGGCAAAAGCTGTCAGATCCATAACTTTCAAGTTCTTTTGAATGGTCTCGTCAAAACTAAGCACATCGAATTTGGTTGCTGTCGGATCTTTTTCAGGATCAGCAGTGTAGATACCATCCACGCGGGTGCCTTTCAGCAATACATCGGCTTCAATTTCCACGGCACGTAGTGCCGAAGCACTGTCGGTAGTAAAAAACGGATTCCCTGTGCCTCCGGAAAAAATTGCCACTTCGCCGCTTTCAAGCGCATTAAGTGCTTTTAACTTACTAAAGCGTTCACCGATGCTTTCGATACTAAAAGCAGTAAATACGCGTGCTTTTTGTCCTATATTACGAAATGCCGACAGTAGTGCCATACTGTTAATTACCGTAGCCATCATGCCCATTTGGTCGCCAAGTACACGGTCAAAACCTTCTCCGGTTCCGGTCATGCCCCTAAAAATATTACCACCGCCAATAACAATTCCTACCTGTGTGCCTTTTTTAACGACTTCAGAAACTTGTTTTACGTAAATATTTAATACATCTGCATCAATTCCATAGCCTTCACTGCCCATCAGAGCTTCGCCGCTGAGTTTTAATAATATTCTTTTGTATTTCATTTGTTTGTGATTTAGTATCTTGTTGATTATTAGTTAATTGTCTTTATTGTGATTTTTGCTCCTTTCGAGCTATGTTTCATTTAATCCGGTTTAATATTATTTATAAAATGCAAAAATAAGCAAAAAAGCCAATAGATTTTTGTTGTATTCCCTCATTTATTTCTAATTAGCTATTATCGGTATTGTTTAATAAATCCATTAGTGCTGTTTTCAGTTCCGGATACTTGAAATTATAGCCTGTATTCCTGATTTTTTGAGCGGATACTCTGCTTCCTTTTAGTAAGATATCAGACATTTCTCCAAAAATTAATTTTATAACAAAAGCGGGAATCCTAAGAAACCAAAACGGTTTATTCAATACCGAAGCAAGAGTTTTCATAAATTCTTTATTGGTAATGTGTTGTGGAGCAACAGCATTATAGGCACCTTTAATTTGTTCTATATCCCGCAAAGGTCATCAATATGTACTCATATATATTGCTTGCCGATGCCTATTGTCGAAGCTAATCCAAGCTTTACGGGTAAAATTATCTTTTCCAAAGCTCTGCTTTGTCTGCTTAACCCGAATTATTGCCTTCGGTGAGGTGCTTCGCAGTTCACTGATTTTATTATACTTATGGCTCAACAAGCTGGTTATTAGTGTTCTACATGAATAATTCCATTCCATCTAACT
>JALWNR010000612.1 GCA_027083715.1 Bacteroidales bacterium | reverse complement strand
TTCCTAAGTTTTCCAACACTTCAAGTCTTGTTACAAAAATTAAAACTCAGCTAACAATTCGTCAATTCCGATAACTTTTTGCTCACCTGTTTTCATATCCTTTAAAGTAAGTTTTTGTTCATTCATTTCATTTTCTCCGGCAAGTACAACAAACGGTATTTGCTTTTTATCGGCATAATTCATTTGTTTTTTCATTTTTGCCGTTTCAGGATAAATTTCTGTTTTAACACCTTTTGAACGCAGTTTTTCCATAATTGACAGGCAGTACAGCTCTTCCTTTTTGCCAAAATTCACAAAAAACACCTGAGTAGAATTCATTGCAGCTTGCGGAAACATATTTAACTGGCTTAAAACATCGTAAATACGATCAGCACCAAAAGACACACCTACACCCGAAACGTCTTTCAAACCAAAAATTCCGGTTAAATCATCATATCGTCCACCGCCACAGATACTGCCAATTTGAACATCTTTGGCTTTTACTTCAAAAATAGCGCCTGTATAATAATTCAATCCTCGTGCTAATGTTAAATCCAGTTCTACCTCAGTTTTAATACTGCTTGCATTTATATATTCCAAAACAATTTCTATTTCCTGAATACCTTTTAAGCCCGTTTCAGAATTGTTTAAAACTTGTTTTAACTGCTCAATTTTTTCATTATTGGTGCCTGATAGTTGAATAACAGGCTGCAATTTATCAATGGCTTCTTGTGGTAGCCCGCTTGCTAATAATTCTTTATTAACATTCTCCAAACCAATTTTATCCAATTTATCAATGGCTACTGTAATCGCTACAATTTTATCGGCATGCCCAATAATTTCTGCTATACCACTCAGTATTTTCCGATTATTAAGTTTTATTACCGTATTAATTTTTAATTTATTAAAAACCTCGTCAATAATTTGAATTAACTCAAATTCATTGAGTAAGGAATCACTGCCAATCACATCTACATCACACTGAAAAAATTCACGGTAACGACCTTTTTGCGGACGGTCGGCACGCCAAACCGGCTGAATTTGATATCGCTTAAACGGGAAAACCAGATCATTGCGATGCTGTACGACATAGCGCGCAAAGGGTACGGTTAAATCATAACGCAAACCTTTTTCACTAATTTGCCGGGTGATTTTTACTGAATTTTTTTCAGAAAGTAATTTATCATCGGCTTTTGCCAAAAAATCACCCGAATTTAATATTTTAAAAAGTAATTTATCTCCTTCTTCACCGTATTTACCCATTAATGTAGATAAGTTCTCCATAGCCGGAGTTTCAATAGGTAAAAAACCGTATTTACGAAAAACCATTTTTATGGTATCAAATATAAATTCCCTGTTCAACATTTCAACAGGTAAAAAGTCTCTTGTTCCTTTGGGGATAGAAGTTTTTTGTGCCATATATATAATTTTAAGCCGCAAAGATAAATAATTCCTGAAAACCTTTATGCTGTATAATTAAAAATTAAGCTATGTTGGTATATTCGCATTTAGTGTATTGATAGTTTGCTTCTTTTATTCAATCATCATAATCCGAAATATATCATAACACCACCCACAATTAAACCGACCACTATATTAACTAATTTCATCATCAGAAAACTTTTTTGCGACTCAGCCAATAGTGGAATAGATCCATGTCCGTCTTGAACAATTGAATTTGCCAATAAAACACTGAAAGGAATAGCTCCACTTACAAAAAGAGAAATAAAAACGATATGCGGACCCGATTCGGGAATTACACCCACTAAAACAGCCAACAACAGTACCCACCAAACATTATCATGAATCCATTGATTTACATTTATATATTCCTCCATTAAGTGAATCAAGAAAAATGCTGCAAATGTCCATAAAAATATCTTCAATAAATGCTTTTTAACCACATGTTTCCATATATGTTCCAATAAAAAATGGTCGGTAGTTGTACTTACTATAAAAGCTCCAACCGCAACTATTAAAATAAATGTAATTCGTTCCCATCCCCATTCTTCAGGACCTATATCTCCGGTAATTAAAAATATAAGAAATAAGAACACTCCAATCATCAATAAAGCACGATGAAAAGTAATATTTTTTAGCTGTCCAATAATTTCCTTACTCTGATAACAGCTACATATATCAGCTTTACTCTCCAACTTATCGGTCTGCTTACGGTGCTCCGGCATGTAATTCCTTTTTGTAAAAAAGTTTAAAACAAAACCACTTATCAAAGCTATAAAAAATATGACAATGATAAGTTTTACCGCCGTATCCGGTATCATGGCAAACATCAAAAAGATTTCATCACCCGATGTAGCAATCATTACCGTAACCAAAGCTGCAAAATTAATTATATTGTGTACATATAACGATACCGCCGCAAACGAGCCCAAACAACCCGGCATAACCCCTAAAAAAGCAGCAATAACAATTTGTAACCAACTTGATTTCTGCAAGTATGCGTTCCAAGTTCCTTTTGACTGCACATTGACAAATTCAATGACAATCATCATCACAATTACGAAAACCGTAATCATCAATGAGTGTTTCAGTACTTCAATTATCATAGCCCTGAAATTATTTTTTAGCTTTATATTTTTTAAAATTAAAAAGTCGGTAATTTTCATCAGGTACAGGATCGTACCCCCAAGTACCCCAAGGATGACATTTTGACAAACGCCGAACCGACAAGATCGTTCCGGTAATTACTCCATGCCTTTTCAATGCTTCCACTGTATATTGCGAACAAGTAGGTGTATGTCTGCACGTTTGTGGCAGCATAGGTG
>JALWNR010000611.1 GCA_027083715.1 Bacteroidales bacterium | reverse complement strand
TTTTCGTTATGCGTTATAGTTTGGTAAAGATATTGTATTTATTTTTTTAATATTTTATGTAAAAAAATTTTATAAATACAATTTTTTTATATATTTGCGCAAATTTTCTAACATGTAAAATATAATAGAATATGTATTGGACCTTAGAATTGGCTTCAAAATTAGAAGATGCACCTTGGCCGGCAACAAAAGAAGAGTTGATTGATTTTGCAATTCGGTCGGGTTCACCATTAGAGGTAATTGAAAATCTTCAAGAAATTGAAGATGAAGGAGAAACTTATGAGAGTATTGAAGACATTTGGCCTGATTATCCAAGTAAGGATGATTTTTTCTTTAACGAAGACGAATACTAAAAATTAATAAAGAAGCTGTCCAAACGGGCAGCTTTTGTTTTTTATTTACTTTTCTTTTGCAATTTGCCTGATTTTCATTTTCATGAAAAAATTTTTCATTATACAACTGCTTTTTTTAATATTTTATTTTAATCTATATGCTCAACCCGATACCGGATTGGTTTATGTTCCGTCGGGAAGTTTTAAAATGGGCAGTAAACATGGCGAAGCTGATGAACAACCGGTTCACAAAGTAAAAATATCAGGCTTTTACATTGGAAAATATGAAGTAACTAATCGTGAGTTTGTTGAGTTTTTAAATGTAAAAGGGAATCAATTTGAGCATAACGTGTTGTGGATAAATACTGATGGGCATTGGCGCAACTTAAAATGTAGAATAAATGAGAAAGATGGTAAATTTTTTGTAGATAAAGCTTATGAATACTATCCTGTTAATTTTGTAAGTTGGTATGGTGCAAATGCATACTGCAAATGGAAAGGAGGCAGACTGCCTACCGAAGCCGAATGGGAATATATTGTAAAAAAATACCCGTTGATTAAAGACAGTATTGATGCCCATAGCTGGCATTCGGCAAACTCTAATAATCAAATTCATAAAATAGCACAAGCAAAGCCAAATACTTTAGGAATATACGATTTACAAGGAAATCTTTGGGAATGGTGTGCCGATTGGTACGACAACCGCTTTTATGAGGCATCTAAACGAAAAAACCCTTTAAATACTACATTGAATGATTATAAGGTAATTAGAGGAGGTTCATGGGCAAACGATAAATCAATGCTTAATATTAGCAACCGCAATGCTATAAAACCAAATATAAACAAGATTAACGTAGGATTTCGTATTGCTTATGACGAATGATTTACCAAACTATTTCAGAAGGTGGAATAAAGTACACTTTGCATTCATTGATAATTTGATGGTCTTTATAATCTGTAATAACCACTTTTATCGTGTTTAGTCCTTTCTTTAGCTCTAATTCCAAAGGGATGGGAATATTACAGTCGGTTTCTGTATATTGTTGTGTTGATGCTCTTTTTATTTGGTCAGCATAAAGTGTATCATTAAAAAATATTTGTATATTTTTTAAATTACTCTTTGTTTTTATGCATGAATGGATTGTATATTTTTTAGTAATACTGGTTGCAATAGAATCCTGGCTGAAACTTATTATCGGTTGATCTTCATTTCTGAATTTTAATAAAGCAAAATCCCAGCCTCTTCCTTGCGTATAAGTTGTACCGGCAATTGCCAGTCCGTTGTCTCTGGTTTCAATGATTGCATTTGGATAGTCTAAACTTTTTCTTGCGAAAACATTTTCCCATAATACATTTCCGGCAGAGTCGAGTTTAGTAACTGCAAAGTCTGAGGACATCTCTTTTCCTGAACGAGTAAAACCGGAAATTACAATACCGTTATCGTAGGTTGTTGTAATAGAAGTTGCCTGATCCCACCGTCCCCAACTGATTGTTTTTTTCCATATTTCATTTCCTTCCTGATCTATTTTAAGGATTACAACATCATAATCAATTACTGATGTAGAGCGGGTATAACCGGCTACGTAAATATACCCGTCAAGACCTTCAACAAGTGTTGTAGCTACATCCCATTTATTAAAATGATAAGTATTGTCCCATAAATCATTGCCTGTACTATCTGTTTTAGCTACCCAAAAAGACATGTATGCATTACTTCTTTTGCTCTGATAACCACAAAATACTAAACCCTTATCCGAACTTTGAATAATATCATATGCATAGTCTTTACCACTTCCTCCATAACTATTACTCCAAATTTTATTTCCGTCAGTATCTAATTTTAGTATCCATGCATCGTCTTGAAAATCTTTGTTTGTAGAACTAAATCCGGCAACAGCAAGTCCTTTATCAGAAGTTTCAATAATACTATAAGCACATTCATCCGCAACACCTCCAAAACTCTTATCCCAAATTAATTTGCCTTCAGGGCTTATTTTTAAAATCCACATTTCACGTTCGCTTAAAAATTCTTTTACCGAATATCCGGCAACTACCAGATTTGAATCAGAAGTTATTGCAATAGAATGAGCCTCAGAAATTGGTCGTGCCTTAAAAGTTTTGCCCCAAATTGCTTGTCCATTTTCACTTACACTAATTATCCATAAGTGTTTTTCCTGTTTTTTTGTATAGCCTCCTAAAATAAGGTCTCCGTTATGATTTTCAATAATGCAAAATGCTTCATCTCTGGCATCACCACCATAAGTTTGTGCCCAATCCAACTTATACTGTGCATCAATTTCAGGAATAAACAGAATACGCATCAGTAAAATCAAACATAATTTTATGATTTGCTTTCTTTCTTTTTTTATGTAATTATATGTTTGCAAATGCCTTAAGTTTGTTCTTTGTGTTTCAAATTCAAATTTAGGATAAATG
>JALWNR010000610.1 GCA_027083715.1 Bacteroidales bacterium | reverse complement strand
ACACTAAATATACAATTAATAATAAGTTTGCATCTTATTCTAATTATTACGCACCTTTGGTGCTTGTTTTTGTTTTGATTATTTAGTCTATAGGGCTACGCCCTATGCTAATGATTATCGCACCTTTGGTGCTGATTTTTACTACAAATAAAACACCAGTGATGCATTAATTATTAATCCTGTTTTGTTAAATATTACAAACAAGGTGTTAGCACCAACGGTGCGTAATCTATTAGCCCAGCCCATAAGGCAGGGTGTAATATTGCAAATATAAAAGCGATGCAAGTAATTCCGGTTCAAAAAGAACAAACCTGACTTGCATCTTGCATCGCAATAAACACTGGAATATTCTTAATATGCAAATAAATTATTTTAGAATTTGGTTTTGGAATCCTTGTTTTGAGTTATTAAAAAACTTTATGAACTTATTTAATTATTTTTATTCAGTTTTCAGTGTTTTTTTCGTTTTTAAGCGGTTTTTCTACTTCCACTATTCTTCGGTGCGGTTTATCTGATTTAACTTGTTTACAGGCTGTAAAAACGGCTTTTATTAAATTCTTAACTTTTGTATTGTTATATGGCTAATATTCGATAATTTGCTCTTACATTCAATTCTTTTCTTTTTTATCAAAAAGGCTGATATTTAATGAATAAGATAAAATGACTTATTCATGTGAATTAAGGGTTGAAAATAATTTTAAATTGCGATGCATGTATCTTTCTTTCTTTAACCGCAATAATTCATGAAATTATCTTTAAGCAGATACAAGGCATCGTATTCCGCCGACATATTATTATATTTCAAGGAATTCGTAACGAAGTAGATGCTTAAAGAGAATTTCAAGCGACACCCAAATTTGAGTGCGTTTATTTTGTTGCAAAACTTACTTAATGTGTGATAATAAGAATATTACAGTGTATCTATAACAAAGCGGTGAATTTTGCGGGTTAATCAGCTTTATTACTTGCATCGCTAATACTTTAAACGATTACCAAATCTCGCATTTTGCTTCGCTTCATACGGGGCTAAAATATATCGCCCTTTCAGGACTAAGCCACAAAACAGTATTGCATACAGCACATTACAACCTTTTTCTTTAAAAACATAACTTAAGCCTTAATTCGCATTATTCAAATAAGTTTATAAGGTTCTTATGTTATTAGTAATAATTTACAAAATTAAATTACACTGTTTGTAAAAAATTATTTACTTTTGCAAAAATGATTAGGCTGAATTTTATTTATGATTCATTATTTTTCATACATACAAAATATTGCTAATAAGCAGGTTTCATTGGCAAGTACTAGTAATGACAGTCTAAGACAATCCTCAGGCACAAAGTTTTTAAATTCAGATTTAAAAAAAATTAATAGTGAACAAGACAGTATAATTCAACAGATTAGCCAAGGCTATGATGCTACAAGTTACTACTATGTTCAGTCAGAAAATACGGCTCCTATTGCTGACTATTTTTTGAATCCAAATTATTTTCCGGCACATCATACAGAAATTATTAGTGAAACTAAAAACAGAGAAAATATCGGTATTTCATCAAATGAATTTGCCTTAAAACAAACCGATGTTTTACTTTTGGTTTTACTTGGATTGGCTTCGTTAATTGCGTATGTACGATTTAGTACTCACGATTATATTAAGCGTATCACTGTATCGGTTTTTAGTTTTGCCTATTTACGTACTTTATATAATGAACGAATAAAATTATTGTTTGTAAAAGATTTTATTTTGCAAATTGTTTTTTTTATAAGTAGCGGAATTTTGGCATTACATTTTGCCTTTTATTTTCATTTAATAGATGATAGCAAAGCTGGTGCTCGTGAGTATTTTTTGTTTCCTCTGGTTATTTTTGGATTCATTTTATTTTATAGAATTTTTATTCGGTTTTTGGGAGTCCTCACCAATTCAGAAAGAATTGTTTTTGAGTATTTATATTATTTTAGTAATTCCTTAAAATTTTTGGGAATATTTAATGTAATTGTACTGTTTGCTTTACTGTTTGGTACCCAATCTTTTCAAAATTACTTAATTTATCTAAGTTTTTTAGTATATATAAGTCTTTATCTAATAAGGGTTTATAAAATATTTTTTGATTTTTTAAGCAATAGGTTTTCTTTATTTTATTTCATTTTGTACTTTTGTGCCCTTGAAATTGTTCCGATAATGATGTTAATCAAGCAAATTTCAATTCTATCAGGCACAGAATTTGTGTTTTGATAATGCATTGATATATACATAATTATCCATTTATAAACTAAAATTGTTTGGGAGTGAAAATAAAAAGAATTCTTGTATCGCAACCAAAACCGGCAAATGACAAATCACCCTTCTACGACCTGGCCAAAAAAAATAATCTCACAGTAGATTTTCGCCCATTTATTCACGTAGAGGGCATTACGGTAAAAGAATTCAGGAAGCAGAAGGTGAACATTTTAGAACATACGGCAGTTATTTTTACAAGCCGTACCGCCGTAGATCATTTCTTTAGGATTGCCAAAGAAATGAAAATCAGCATACCTGAGTCGATGAAATATTTTTGTATTACGGAGTCAATTGCTTTTTATTTACAAAAATACATCGTTTACCGCAAGCGAAAAATCTTTTACGGACGTGGTAAATTTGATGATTTGATTGATGTGTTGATGAAACACAAAGAGGAAAATTTTTTAGTTCCTTTATCTGATTCGCACAAGCAAGAAATACCACGAAAACTTAAAAAATTTAAATTAAATTTTACAAAAGCAATTTTTTATGGTACGGTAAGTAGTGATTT
>JALWNR010000609.1 GCA_027083715.1 Bacteroidales bacterium | reverse complement strand
GTTCAAAAGTTTATAAAAAAGCCGCCTGTTAAAACGTCAGGCGACTTTATTTACAACTTACAGAGATACTATTGCGGTGGCGGAGGTGGTGGCGGAGGTGGAACTGCTCCGAAAAGAGCTGCTACTTCGGGTACCTGACCTGCTGCCAGCCAGCCTTGCATACCTTGTTTCCAAACAAATGTTTCCTTGGTTAATTGTCCCTGTGTAATCATTTGTTGTAGCGTATTCATATCAAAAGGTCCGGCTTGTTGTCCGTTAACCGATACAAAATATTGTGTTACCGGTGGAGGTGGTGGAACGTTTGTATTTTGATTTTGTGTAGTACTATTATTATTTTGCTGTTGCTGATTCATCATTTGCTGCATCATTGCCATACCCATCATGTTTTCGATGCCGCCTCCGCCTCCTCCGGTGTTTCCGGCAGCTTTTTCCATAGCATCAGCACCTTTCATTTGGGAATATTTGTTCATATCACCCAGCATATTCATACCAGTACCTTCGTCCAGCTTTTTCTGCAGTTCTTCGGGCAGGCTAATGCTTGAAATCAGGAATTTGGTAATATCCAGACCGTAATCAACAAATTCCTCGCCCAATTTTTTCTCGCAAAAATCGGATAAATCTTTATAGTTTTGAGCAAAATCGAGTAAAGCTAATCCACTCTCTCCAATAGCATCAATAAAACGGGTAACAATCATGCTTCGTAATTCTCCACTGATTTCATCGGTAGAAAAATCACCATCTGTACCCACAATTTCTTTAATGAATTTAACAGGGTCTGAAACTTTAAAGGTATAAGTACCAAAAGCTCTTAAACTAACTCTCCCAAAATCTTTATCTCTGATATAGAATACATTGGGAGTTCCCCATTTCATATTAGGGAAACGTTTGGTGTTAATAAAATACACCTCTGCTTTAAACGGACTGTTAAATCCGTATTTCCAACCTTTTAAAGTTGTAAGAATTGGCAGGTTTTGTGTTGTTAATTCATATCTTCCCGGAGGGAAAACATCAGCAAGTTCTCCTTCATTAATAAAAACAGCTACTTGCGATTCTCTGACTGTAAGTTGTGCTCCGTTTTTAATTTCGTTTCCATGTCTTTCAAAACGATAAACAATTGTATCGCCTGACGAATCTAACCATTCAATAATATCAATTAATTCGCCTTTAAGTTTATCAAAAAGTCCCATATACAATAATAATTTAATTTTGTTAAGTCCTCTTCAGAGATATTTTTTTAAAAGAGGATGTAAGTTTTTAGACAATAAAAATATATTAAGTTTTTTGTAATATAAATATTTTGTTACTAAAATCAAAAACTTTTTGATTAAAGATAGGATTTTAACAGTTTACTGCGTGATTTTAGTATTTTAATAACCTTTCCTTTTATTTGTCGAACTCTTTCACGAGTTAAATCAAATTTTTCTCCAATTTCTTCTAAATTAAGCGGATTTTTTTTGTTTAACCCGTAATAAAGACGAATAATTTCAGCTTCGCGATGAGATAATGTGGATAAAATACGTTCAATTTCTTTATTTAAGGATTCTTTCAGCAGGTTTTTATCAGGACTGATACTGTCTTTCGAGAGCATAATATCATACAAGTTATTATCTTCGTCAGAGAGCAGAGGTGCATCCATAGATACATGATGTCCTGTATTGTTAATAATCTGCTTAATCTCTTGGGGTGATAAATCTAATTGTTGTGCTATTTCTTCGGGTGTAGGTGTTCTTTCAAACTCTTGTTCCAAGCTGATAAAAGTTTGATTTATTTTATTAATAGAACCAATTTTATTTAAGGGTAAACGAACAATTCTTGCTTGTTCTGCAAGAGCCTGCAATATAGACTGGCGTATCCACCATACGGCATAAGAAATAAATTTAAAACCTTTGGTTTCGTCAAAGCGTTTAGCAGCTTTTATCAAACCGATGTTTCCTTCATTAATCAAATCAGGCAATGTAAGTCCTTGATTTTGATATTGTTTGGCTACTGAAACTACAAAACGCAGGTTTGCCCGAATTAATTTATCAAGGGCTTGATAATCATCATTTTTTATTTTTCGTGCCAGTTCTACTTCTTCTTCGGTAGTGAGTAGTTCAATCTTCCCTATCTCTAATAAATACTTATCTAAAGATGCGGCTTCGCGATTGGTAACTTGTTTTGTTATCTTAAGTTGACGCATAGTTAGATAGTTTAGGTTTCGGACTGTGAAAATAATTATTTTTTATGAATTTATCATAAAAATGAAAAAAAAAGTGATTTTTTTTGAAAATCTATTTGCAGATGTAAATCAATTTTTTACTTTTGCAACGCCTTTTTAAGGAGAGGTGGGAGAGTGGCTTAATCCACCGGTTTGCTAAACCGGCGTGTGGGGAAACTTGCACCGGGGGTTCGAATCCCCCCCTCTCCGCAGAGAAAAGTATAAGTTCAAAAAAATAAAAAGATATTTTCGGGGTGTAGCGTAGTCCGGTTAGCGCACCTGCTTTGGGAGCAGGGGGTCGCAGGTTCGAATCCTGCCACCCCGACATTGAAAATCAAAGCCTTACAGAAATGTGAGGCTTTTTTTGTTGATATAATGCATCCCGACTGAGAGAGTCGGGAGGGGCGCTGGTTCGAATCCTGACACCCCGACATTGAAAATCAAAGCCTTACAGAAATGTGAGGCTTTTTTTGTTGATATAATGCATCCCGACTGAGAGAGTCGGGAGGGGCGCAGGTTCGAATCCTGCCACCCCGACATTGAAAATCAAAGCCTTACAGAAATGTGAGGCTTTTTTTGTTGATATAGTGCATCC
>JALWNR010000608.1 GCA_027083715.1 Bacteroidales bacterium | reverse complement strand
ATAAAATGTATAATAACGTTGTAGTTATTTTTGTCGAGAACAAAGCCGGCCATCCGTAGGCATAGCCAAAGCTATGGCAAGGATGGTCAATACCGTTATCGGCAAAAAGAACAAAACTTGGTTATATATTTTTTGAAGCACCGCCCGGGCTTGCCCTTCGCCTCATAACGCTTCCATCCCTGGCGCGGACTATAACAAAAAAAATCGCCCGAAGGGCGAATGTGTCTGAACGGTTTTGTGTATGAGTAGTGGCGGGATTTTCCGTATTTTGTTCATTTTAGCACTTTGCCAGCCATTACTTATACACAATGTTGTTCAGTGTTATTATTTTATCGAATAATTTGTCCCTGCTCCACTGCCATATTTTTCAATTAAATTTTCATTTAATAATTTCCTTAATATTCGTTTTACAGTCGGATTAGGTATGTGTAGTTTTTTTGCAATTTCACCTGATTTACTTCCCGGATTGGTTTCAATATACGTAAGTATTGACTTTTCTTTCGGTGATAATTTTGCTTTAACACCTTTAAATTCCAATTTTTTCATTAGTTGCTCTTGAATATTCAAAATTGCTGAAAAAAAGAAGTTAATCCATTCGGTTATATCTTCATTTGGTCTTTGAGATTGACAATGTCTTAATTTTAAATAATATTCGTTTTTTCTGTTTTCAATCTCGTGCTCAAAACTCACATATTGTATCCACTTATATCCATTTTTCAATAATAGCAGCGTTGTTAATAATCTGCTTAATCTTCCGTTTCCATCTTGAAAAGGATGAATACTGACAAATTCATAAGTAAATATAGCTGATTTAACCAAAGGATGTATTTCCGTATCGGAATTATACCATTCAATCAATTTTCGCATTGCATCTTCTGTTTCAAATCCTGCATTTGTGGTTTGAAAAATAATCTGTTTCGTTCCGTCCGGTAATGTAGCTTCAACAGCATTTGAATGTTGTTTGTAATTGCCTTTATGCCATTGGTCTTTATCGCTATATTTCAATAGAAGATTATGCAGATTTTTTATGTTGCTTTCTGTGATTTCAATTTCATTATAATTTTCTGTTATTAGTTCTAAAACTTCATAATATCCAACAACTTCTTGCGCATCTCTTTCTTCAATTTTTGTAATCTCAAGATTATCTAATAATGCTTTTACTTCTTCATTACTCATTTTTGAGCCTTCTATTCTTGTAGAGGCACCAACGCTTCTGACTGTTGCTATATTTTTAAGTTGTTTTAAGCTTTGTCCTTCTCTCTTCTCAATACTTGACCAAGAAGCATCAAATCTATCTATTTTACTAATAATTTTTAGTAAATTCCAATCCAATTTTAAATGAAATATGTAAACTTTATCATTCATAAAACGAATATACAAAACTTAATTGAAATTGATACGATATGATACGGTAATATTCGATTATGATACGATTTCTTTAAATACTGCATAACGGTTATGTGTATAAGTAATGGCGGGGTTTTTCGCATATTGTTCATTTTAGCACTTTGCCCGCCATTACCACAATCTTAGCAAAGTGTTTTTTATTTCATTGTCAGTAAATTCATTAATCGTTCATTGATATAATAATTACCTGTCCCCAATTTTTCTTTTCTTAATAAACCGTCTTTTGCCAATTCGTTTAAATATTTTGCTGCCGTAATCCTGGAAACGCCTAAATCTCGTTCTACAAATTCAATTTTTGTATAAGGATGCTTAAATAAGTTGTTTAATAAATCTTGACTGTAAAACTTATAATTATCACGCAATAAGTTTTTATACTCAAACATTAAATCTCTTATTTTACCGATTAATTCTATCGTTTCTCTTGAAATCTGTTCTATTCCGTCCAACATAAACAGTAACCAATTTTCCCAATTACCGGTTTCCCTGACTTCCTGCAATAATTTATAATATTCCCCCTTGTTTAAAATAATATAACGACTTAAATACAGAATGGGTAAATTCAATAAATCTTTCATCACCAGGTATAGAACATTAATAATTCTACCTGTCCTGCCATTTCCGTCATAAAAAGGATGAATACTTTCAAACTGGTAGTGAATGATTGCCATTTTTACCAACGGGTCAAAATCAGACATTGTATCATCATTGATAAATCGTTCCAGATTTTTCATTAAGTCCAAAATTTCGGAATAATCTTGCGGTGGGGTATAAATTGTTTCTCCTGTAACGGCATTTTTCAGGGTGGTTCCGGGAAGTTTCCTAAAACCGGCTTTGTTTTTCTCTAATTCGGATTGAATTGCTATGATATCATTAATTGTCAATATTTTTTTTCTGGATATGAGAGCAAATCCTTTTTTTAATGCCGATATGTAATTTTGAACTTCTTTGGCGTTTAATGATTTAAAACCTGCAAGATTTAGGTCAGCTTTGTAAATATCGTCGTGCGTTGTAATAATATTCTCTATTGCGGAACTGTCTTTTGCTTCTTGCAAACCCAATGTATTAATCAAAATGTTTTCATTCGGGATTATGGAAACAATGCCTTTTAATTCTGCTAATGCACGGTGAGCCGATGCAAGTTTTTTTAAAACCCGTTTTGTTTCAATATCTTTTTCTATTGGTAATTTCTTTAACATTCAATTTTCTTTTGTAAAGTTTTGTTTATTTTCTTTACAAAGTTAGTTTCTTTTGACAAGGAAATCAAATAATTTTTACATAGTCGATTTATTTGTGATTAGTTATAGGGGATTTACTTTACATTTTGGTCCCCCGAAGGGCGAATGTGCCTGAACGGTTATGTGTATGAGTAGTGGCGGGGTTTTCCAC
>JALWNR010000607.1 GCA_027083715.1 Bacteroidales bacterium | reverse complement strand
GTCTTGGGTGTAAACGCCAAATTCCCTGACATCTTGTGCATCTTACCCAATGGCTACCCATTGAATTTACGACTATTTCGGCTATTATTTTTATACATTATTACCCAACGTATTTAATAATTATCCATCAAGTCTTTTCTTATAACACTATTTAATTCTTGTTTTTTAATTCCTAAATATTTTTCGATTGCATTATAAAAATCTAAGTCTTCTTTTCCTGCATTCATCATTTTTTTTACCAATTCATAACTACCTTTTTCAAATGCTTTTTTTATTATCCAACGCCTATAACATATCTATAATCTGTATATTGGTCAAGTGTTTTTAGTTCTAGCATATTATTGAGATTAATTTCAGGATGTTCTGACAATTGTTTTTTTAATTTCTTCAAATGCCAATCTAACTTTTTTCCTCTACTCATTCCAAAATATGTTGCCACACCTTCATTTATCCACAAATGACAATTAGGAAAATAAGGATTTAACAGAAAATGTATTAGTTCGTGAGGGTAATACTCTCCAAGCCCTGAAGCATAAACAATTCTATTCTTAGGGTCTGCTTTCCCCGATGGTATTTCTTGTCCGCTATTTCCAATTAAAAAATTAAAACCTCTTGCTTTTAATAGAACGTTATTAGTATTTGCAAAATAATAATCAACAGTATCAATATTCACTTTAAATTTTTTACTCAAATCAACAAGATAATCGTTTTGTTTTTTTGCTAATTCATAGTTAAAATTATGATATTTAGGATAGTGATATTTTATATATCTGATAGGTGGGTAGCGTTTTCTTTACCAATTTATTTTTTAGTATAAATCTAAAAATGAAGATGCCGATAAATTAAAGAAGTCCACTAAAAAGTGAGCAATTATAATCCATGTCAAACTATTAGTTTTCTTAAAAACAAAACCCCAAATTATTCCCATAATAAATGTTGAAATTATTATGGTAAACCCACTATTCAATTCCGAATTTACTCCAAATACTGCATGATTGAGTGCAAATACTAAACTTGTGTAAAATATTGCAGTCCAATTTGACCATTTTTTTGTGTATTCCATAAGAAGCCCACGCCAATAAAATTCTTCAATCCATGGATTAATTAGAGCCAATAAAATCCAAGGTAAGCATACTTGCCAAACTCCCAGGGTTTCGTAGTGCATTAAAAATAAAGGAAGTGGAAGTAGTCCAATAGATAAAGCTAAAATATTCCAACCAAATAAAGTGTTCGATTTATTTAACCACTTTTTCCTTGTTTCTTTTTCAGTATATCTAAAAATGAAATATAGAAAAAGGCTCCATTCGATTAGTATTATTGGTATAAATGCCC
The DNA here is from genome assembly GCA_027083715.1 of Bacteroidales bacterium. Lineage (GTDB taxonomy): Bacteria > Bacteroidota > Bacteroidia > Bacteroidales > NBLH01 > NBLH01. Next base: position 1,465 of record JALWNR010000607.1, on the reverse strand, counting down.
ATTTCCCAATAATTGTCCCAAATAAAAAGGCAATCATAAAGTTGATTGCTATAATCAAAAATGGTGAGGCAAGAACAATTTTCTCCTTTGTAATTTTCATTTTAATATGTTTTTCTTGTGGTTTTTCTCAATATTTCTTTTTCGTATTATATCAATAACATTAGGTTCATTTTCTTTGTGTTTTTTTCTATCCCAAACAAATTTAAGTTTTACTGCATCAACATGACACACTTCAACGCATTTGCCACATAAAATGCATTCCGGATTGGTAATTAATCCTTTATTGTTTTTTATTTCATCAAGCATGGGAATTCTAACTAAACAATCTTTTTCGCATTGTCCACATAGTGTGCATAAATTAGTATCAATTACAGGTAGAAGTCGAGAGTGTTTTGCCCCAACCGAACACATCGAACCAATTGGGCAAAGGTTTTTACATACCCAACGACGCTCCAACAAAAGTCCTACAATCAAAGCTATTGAAATATCAATTACCCATACTAATTGATAGTGTTGATTAAAGTTTAATTCAATAAATCCGGGAATAACCTCAAAACCATGAGTAATTCCTTTTTGTTTATTTATTAAATAAAATGTTATTGAAGTTGCAAAAAATAAAACGAAATAAAGGGTTCTTAGCCAAAGCTTTGGTTTTTTCCATTTCATTTTAAAAATTGAATGTTTTGATGATAAATCACTTGTTGTTCCGAAAAAACAGAACCAACCACAACCAATTCTGCCAAATAATGGTGTTAAGAGAATTAGTACTCCCCATATAATTACTGCAAAAGTAATTACGCCCCAATAAAATGCATGAAATATAAAACCGAGAGCAAAGTACTGAAAAAAAAGTGGTGTGATCAAGAGAAATACTATCCTTATAAGAAAATTGTATGAATATATGTTTTTCATCGCAAAATGTTTTAATGATATTATAGCGACAAAAATACAAGTGCGAACTATTCAAACATAGTTTATGTGATGTAAGGGAAGGATATGTTATAAAAAGGAAACTTATTTATTATTTAGTTTGATTTTATTAATCAATGCTTTTGAAAAACTTCTTGATACGGGTATTTGTAACTTGTGTTTTTTTAAATAAAAAGTGTATCCTTTTGCGTTGCCGATAACATTCGAGATTTTATTGAAATTAACAATATAGGATTTATGACATCGAATAAAGTGGTTTGAGCTATTGGTGATATGTTCTATGCTTTTTAAGCTACTACGAACTAATTTATTTTTCAGAATTGAATTTTCATTATATACAAGTAAACAGTAATTGCCTTCGGCTTTGATATAAAGTAGGTTCTTTTCAGAAATTCTTATTTCATCATTTGTTCCCTTGGCAAAAGTGAATATTTTAGAATCTATTAGTTTTTCTAGCTTTTTACCTCTAAGTTCACCAATTATTTCAATTGCCTGATAATGATTTTTCTTATACAGTCTTCGTTCTAAATAAAAT
>JALWNR010000606.1 GCA_027083715.1 Bacteroidales bacterium | reverse complement strand
TTTCTTAACCGCCAGCCAAAACCATAAGCATGAATACTGTTTTTACGCACAGGCGGATATTCAAATGCTTTTTGCAAACTACTGTCTGATATTAACTTATTTTCATAAAGTGCTTTATCCCAACGCAATAAATCTTCAACTGTAGTATAAATACCTTTATCACCGGTAACTCCATCCTGATAAGTATGCAGAGCTTCCAGCCATTTATAATGATAACCTTTGGCTGCTCTGTAAATCCGATCATGTTTATCTTTAACAAAAACAGTTGTATTCCACATTCCTGTTTTATTAAAAATTTCGTTATTAACAAAATTTTCAAAAGGCATTCCGCTTATATGTTCAACAATAGCAGCCAAAAGCACATAATTTGTATTACAATAATGAAAACCATGATTTGGCGGATAGTAAACTGCCGGAACACTATCAATCATTAATTGCACTACGTCTTTATTGTAAATTGTAGTTTCTTTATCGGTATAAAAATCACAAAAATAATTATAATTAGCCAAGCCGGAACGATGAGTAAGTAATTGATAAACAGTAATTTTCTTATACGGAAATTTAGGGAAAAATTTTTGAATACTGTCTTTATAATTAATTAGTCCGCGTTCGTGCAAAATCATAATTGCCATAGCTGTAAACTGCTTGGAAACCGAACCTATTTGAAATCTATGATGCAGTGTTAAAGTATCCTTGCGTTTATAATCGGCATACCCATAAGAATTTTCGTAAAGAATTACTCCATTTTGTGCCACCAAAATATTCCCGTTAAACCTGCTATTCTTGTACAGTTTTTTAAACCATGCATCAATTTTTGGTGTAATTAAAGAGTCATACCTACGTTTAAGAATGGTATCTGTATTTAATAAACGATAATTTTTAACAAACTCTTTTTGTTTTGAATTTTCACAAGAAATAAATATCTGATAAATAAATAATAATACTATTCCTTGTATTATACTGTGTCGAATATATTTTTTCAATGTATTTTTCTTTTATTTTTTGCTTCAATAACAAATTTTATGTGATAATAATCATTTAATCTTTCTATTCTCTCATCCAGTCATTCTCCTCTTACAGCTACCACTTTTCTATCTTCTGCATAATATAAATACCCTTCAACAGCAGGATAATTCATTTTTCGCAATAAATCCATATAGTTTTTTACCTGCTCAGGATGCTCAGGATAGGCCTGTCCAAATTTAAAATCAATAACTATGGTTTTATTTTTACCGATTAATACCCTATCGGGAATTTTCAAACTGCCGTCTTCATCTAAAATAGCATCTTCATTTTTTACTTTCCATTTAGCAGAAAACCAATCGGCAACTTTTTCATCTTCAACAATAGATTTAATTTTTTTTCGTAAACTATCCAGTTCTTTTGAATTAATTTTGCCTTCATAATACTGCTCATTCAATACAAAATCAATATCATCGGGTGTTTTAATACGTGCAAAAATTTCATGCATCAGATTTCCGTAATTTACTTTGTCCTCAATGTATTTTATACTTTGTATAAAAAAGTCTTGGGCATGATGCAAAATATTTAATTTTTTTGTCCAATCACTTAGCGGATATTCATCAAGTTCAAAACTGCTTTCACTTGCACCTATCGGTTTATTATCTTTAATCATTTCATTATCAGAAATTTCCAAAACATTTTCATCATAATTAAAATATTCAGGTAGTGGAATATAGCCTTTTTTATCAGTCAGATAGCTTTTATCGGTTGATAGTACTTGCAATAAATCAGCTACATTTTTCGGATCAGTCATTTTTTTATTGAAAGGTGCAAATATGATCAACTCCTCTTTTGGGCGTGTAAAAGCAACATACATCATATTCAAAGCATCCATTAAAGTATAAAGTGTTTCTTCATAATACTCACGCTTAAACATGCTTAGAGCCAAAGCATTGCGATACACTAACGGCACTACCTTAAATTTGTTAAAGGGTAGATTTTGGGGATGTGTCCAAATTATTGTGCGAGAAAGCGCTGATTTTTCAAGTCCCCAATCAAAAAATGGAAGAATCACTACCCCAAAAGCTAAACCTTTTGATTTATGAATGGTCATAATTTTCAATGAGCTATCTTGGTCGGATAATAAAACAGATTTGCTTTTGCCACGCTCTTCCCACCATTCAAGAAAATGTTCCGTGTCTGCCATTTCATTGGCAGAAAACTCTTTCACCATTTCCTGAAAGGTCTGAATATATGCATTTTGGTCTTTTATTGATTTTAAATCAAAAACTTCAATTAATTGTTCACAAATCTGAAATAAATTATTCTTTTTGAGATTTTCCAATTCATTAAAAAAACGTTTCGGGATAATTTCTATAGGAGTCCTTTTTGTATCAAAATATTTATGTACAGTTTTACTATTCTTAATATAACGGATAATTTCGCTCATCAAAGCGATTAAATGCAAGGTATCCTCTTGATTATTAATAAAATACAAAGCATTTATTAATATTCTTACGGCATATGAATTACTTAAAAACAGAGATTCGGAAGAAATAATCGGATATTGAATTTGGGCATCGTGCGAACTCATATAGTCCAAAAGGGCTTCTGCAACTTCTTTTCCCTGTTGATTGGTACGTACCAAAACGGCAATATCTCCGGCAGTATATCTTCTTTCAAGAATTAAATGCTCAATGGTTTTTGGTAGCTTTTCTAATATTTCTTCTTGATAATCAGCTTTTGAGCGTCCTTCTTTTTCAATAAATTCAATATGTACCCGTCCGCCTTTTCTATCTTTATTTTCAGGTAACTTTTGATAGGTGTCTTTATAAG
>JALWNR010000605.1 GCA_027083715.1 Bacteroidales bacterium | reverse complement strand
TACGGATAAAGATTATGTTCAACCATTGTTAAAATTATTTAAACAAAGATAAAAATTGAATTATCGGATAATTGGAAATACAATAATAACTAATAGACAATAATAACCCAATAATTAATACAGGAAAAAAATAATGCGACAGAAAAACATCATATTAGCATTTGTACTACTGATTTCAAGTAATTTATTTGCACAAGATTTTTCACCTTCGGTGCAACTCGATACATTTCAGATTGAAATTGGAGACCAAGTGTACATGAAGCTTAATTTGGTGCAAGAGGAGAACTTAAAAGTAACTTTCCCTAAATTTAAAAATCAAATTATCGACGGCATTGATATCGTCAGCATATCGGGTATTGATACTTTAAGCAAAGAAAAAGGTAAAATATTTTTACGTCAAAATATATTAATTACCGCTTTTGACGACAGCCTGTTCAATATTCCGCCACTGCCTTTTATAAGTGGGAAAGATACTGTATATACTAAACCTTTAAGCTTAGATGTACAAAAACTATCCATAGATTCGGCTTTATTGAGCAAACTGGATACAACAGAAATGTTGCCTATTTTTGATGTAAAAGCTCCAATTGATACTCCATGGACTTTTAAAGAATTTTGGCAATACTACGGTTGGTATATAATCGCTTTTCTGCTCGCAGTTGCTTTATTTTTTATAATACGCTATTTTATAAAACGGTACAAAGAAAACAAACCCCTTTTCAAAGCTGAAAAGCCCAAAGAGCCAGCACACATCACTGCTTTGCGCAAATTAGACAAATTGAAAGAAAAAAAGCTTTGGCAATCCGGCAGAGCAAAAGAATACTATTCGGAACTAACATATATTTTACGCGAATATCTTGAAAAAAGGTACAACATAAGTGCTTTGGAGCGCACTAGTCATGAGTTAATTGAACTATTACGACATTCAAAACTTATAGATAAAGAACGTATTGAAGAGTTTCGTCAGATTTTCAGTTTAGGCGATTTAGCAAAATTTGCCAAATTTAATCCAATGCCTGATGAAAACGATTTAAGTATGAAAAATGCTTATAATATTATTGAAAATACAAAGGTAATTTTTGAAGAGAAAGAGGATAATAATGACAAAAATAACTCAGAGAACAAAACAATAAATTCACAAAAAGAAGGTAATGATGCATAATATTGAATTCGCAAATCCGGAATTTTTGTGGGGATTATTAATTTTAATCCCAATAACTGTTTGGTATATATTAAAAGATGAGAATAATTATACATCGGTACAAATATCATCATTAAGAGCATTTCCAAAAACACCGCATACATATAAATTTTATATGCGTTATGTATTGTTTGGATTAAAATTAGTTTTATTGGCTTTACTGATAATAATGCTAGCACGACCGCAAACAACCAACTATTGGGAAGATAAAACTACCGAAGGTATTGATATTGTTATTGCTTTAGATATTTCGAGCAGTATGCTGGCGCGCGATTTTGTTCCCAACAGGCTGGAAGCATCAAAAGATGTTGCAATCAGTTTTATTTCGGGCAGACCCAACGACCGTATGGGTTTAGTCGTATTCAGCGGAGAAAGCTTTACACAATGTCCTTTAACAACCGATCATGCCGTATTGATTAATTTGTTTAAAGATATAAAACAAGGTATGATAGAAGATGGTACTGCTATCGGTATGGGATTGGCAAATGCAGTAAACAGACTTAAAGACAGCGATGCAAAAAGTAAAGTAATTATTTTATTAACTGATGGTGTAAACAACATGGGAGCCATTGACCCGATAACAGCAGCACAATTGGCAAAAAGTTTCGGTATTAGAGTTTACACCATAGGTGTAGGTAAAAACGGATATGCCCCCTACCCTGTTCAAACCATGTTTGGTATTCAATATCAGGATATGGAAGTAAAAATTGACGAAGAAACACTTAAAAAAATATCAGAAATTACCGATGGTAAATATTTTAGAGCAACCAATAATCGAAAATTAAAACAAATTTATAAGGAAATTGACAAACTGGAAAAATCAAAAATTCAGATTAAAAAATTCAGTAGTAAAAATGATGAATTTATGCCATTGGCGCAATTAGCCGTATTTTTATTGTCTTTGATTATTTTAATCAGATATACAATTATGCGGAATATTCCGTAGGTCTATTTGATGCTGGATGTTGGATGTCTGATGCCAAATGTTTAACACCCGACACCCAATACCTAAGATCGAAGAAATAAAGTAAGCGGATCACAATAACGATTAATAATATAACAATTTAACAATAAAAATATGTTTCACTTCGCAAATCAGGAATTTTTATATTTATTGATACTGATACCGGTATTTATCATATTATACATGATAAATGTGCGTTTGAAGCGGAAGTCGATGGATAAATTTGGTGATTATGAGGTAATAAAAAGCCTTATCCCGCTATTATCCAAAAGAAGACCTTTGGCAAAATTTATTTTAATGCTTACAGCATTAGCATTATTGATTATAGCAGCTGCACGTCCACAATTTGGTTCAAAACTAAAAGAAGTAAAAGCCGAAGGTGTGGAAATTATTATTGCATTAGATGTATCAAATAGTATGTTGGCACAAGACATTAAGCCCAATCGTTTAGAAAAAGCTAAAAGAGCTATTGCACGCATGTTGGACAATCTTAGAAATGATAAAATCGGACTTATTGTTTTTGCCGGTGATGCATATACTCAGGTTCCTATTACCACAGATTATACTGCAACTAAAATGCTTTTATCAACAATCAGCACCGATATGGTACCAAAACAAGGAACGGCAATAGCATATGC
>JALWNR010000604.1 GCA_027083715.1 Bacteroidales bacterium | reverse complement strand
TTTATAAACCCAAAGATATTGTTGGTGGAGATTTTTATTGGTATTCCAAAGTAGGTACAAAAATTATTGTAGCAGCAGTTGATTGTACAGGGCATGGTGTTCCCGGAGCATTTTTAACAGTATTAGGGAATAATATTTTAAACAGAATAGTTAATATTAGCGGCATTACTAAACCCGGAGATATTTTAGAACAATTACATTTTGAAGTGGGTAAATCATTAAATCAAGAAAACTCTAATAATAAAGACGGAATGGATATGGCTTTATGCACAATTGATACGCATGAAAATAAATTTTGGTTTGCAGGTGCAAATAATCCTTTAGTACTGTTTCAGAACCATAAAATAAACGTTGTAAAAGGCGAAAAATATGGTATTGCCGGTGTATCCAACTTTATATTTAACAGGATGAATGAATCCGGTAAATCAGAAGAAATGTACAAAACTCATGAGTTTAATATAACTCCGGATACATGCATATACTTATTTTCGGATGGATATAGCGATCAAATTAGTGATAAAGAAGGGAAAAAACTAAAAACTAAAAATTTTATTAATTTACTGGAAGAAAATCACCAAAAACCAGCCTCTGCTCAAAAGGAATATCTATTGGATTTTTTTGAAAAATGGAAAGGCTATGAAGAACAAGTGGACGACATTGTAGTAATTGGAATTAAATTTTAAAAGCACTTTACATATGAAAACAACTAAATTTATTATTACCTTTTTACTGGCATCAATAATATATTCCGGCACAGCACAAAATCAAATTATTCCTGAAAAGAAGAGCTATGAAGACTCAACCGGTTTGCTGTATTGGAATAGAAGTGAACCGGTATATATTCATTTATCTTCTAAACCTAACGGAAATGGTAATTTATTAAAAAGCAAAGTTCATGCACAATATACTAATCCGTTTTATTTTGACAGTGAAGGAATTAACTATATAAGAACAAGGTATGCAGTTGATACAACTACAAAAAAAACAATTACTCCTCATATTGAAATCCTTTTTGAGGTTTATGCTGATGGAAAAGCACCAGTTACAAAAGCATATTTTAGCGGAGCAAATAAAATTATTGTAGGAAACAAAACATATTTTGGTAAAGGTTTAAATATCACACTAAAATCTAGTGATGCCGGATCAGGAGTAGAAAATATTTATTATTCATTAAATTCAAAAGATTTTCAAAAATATGAAAATGTGATAAATCTAAGTGCAAATAAGGAACGCTACGAATTAAAATTCTATTCCGTTGACAAAGTTGGTAATGTTGAAAACATTAAAAAAAATGTTATAGAATTTTATATTGATGAACTTGCTCCTGAAACATTTCACAATGTAACGGGTATTGATTTGGAAAAAAGCATTATTGCTCTTAACAGCAAAATCTATTTAGATGCATCAGATAAAAAATCAGGAGTTAAAACAACCTACTACAAGTTTGATAACGAAGATTTTGTCCCATACAACGGAAACATCTTGCCGCTAAATCAACTATCGGAAGATCATCATACATTAACTTATTACTCAATAGATAATGTGGGAAACAAAGAAATACCCAAAACTTTTTCTTTCTTTTTAGACAAAAGTGCTCCTATTTTAACTTCCGATGTCCTTGGCGATCGATTTATTGTTAATGGTAAAATATATTTTTCAGGAAGAACAAAACTTAAACTTACCGCTGTTGATAATAAATCAGGAGTTAAAGAGGTGAAATATTCAATAGATAACTCTGATTTTAAAGAATATACAGGTCCTTTTTACCTACCAAAAAAACCGGGTTTCCATATCATAAAATATTATGCAATCGACAGGATGAATAATAATACCGGTGTTGGTGGAAGTAATTATAAAAACTATAAGTATTCTACTAAGAAAATTTATGTTGATTTAGTAGGACCTACCCTTAGTCATTCATATATTGGCAAACGCTTTTTTACACGTGATACGGTTTTTTTAGGTAAACATTCTAAAATAAAATTAAGTGCAACCGATTTTGAATCAGGCTTACAATACATCTCATATTCTATTGATGGAGCACAAAAGGAAACAATGTATAAGGAACCTTTTACTATTTCGGGAAATGGTAAACACTTGATTGAATACTTCGGTTATGATAATGTTAATAATAGAAATATTGGTCGGTTTTATGTAATTGTAGATGAAACTCCACCTGAACCTTCATATACTTTTAGTGTTGAACCTTATCAAACTGTGGATGGTTTAAATGTTTACTCATCTTATGTAATGGTTTACTTATCAGGTGCTGATAAAATGACCGGTACCCAGCAAATTTTTTATTCAATAAACGGAAGTGCCGAGCAACTTTATACCCTGCCAATTTCAGGTTTTAAAAAAGGGAAAAACATACTGAAATTTAAAACAGTTGATAAGCTGGGCAACGAAAAATATGATGTAGTAAGTTTTATTGTTAAATAAGATATGAGTTGATTTGCGGGTTAAAAATGTTGAGTAAAGAGAAAACTGATATCCAAGAATCAAAGTTTCTCTTTACTCTTTTATTAAATCTGTAAACGATTAATCAATTTTCAGGACAATATCAAAAATTCAATGTAATCAAAGTTCGACCTTTAAAGCCTCTAATGTATAATCTCCCCATTCAACTTTTACTCCGGTACATTTACCGTTTTCATCAATCTTAAAATGATAAATTTCACCTTTTGAAAAACTGCTTAAAGTAGTATCATTAACCGGATATAAAGGCGATTTTGCCCATCCGCTAAAATCTATGTATATTATTCCGTCCTCTTTTACAAAAGAAAATTCATTATTATACAATTTAAGTTT
>JALWNR010000603.1 GCA_027083715.1 Bacteroidales bacterium | reverse complement strand
CAAAGAAGCTGCCGAAACCGTTACAACCATGCTCAATAAAATCAGGGCAGGGGTAGTTTTAGTCGATAATGACTTTAAAATTATTGAGTCAAATCATAGTTTTATTAATCTGCTTGGCGAAGATGCCGGGATTATTAATGAAACTATTCCCGGATTACGTGGTGCCGATGTTAGGATATTATTGCCTTTTAGTAAATTGTTTGAAACAGTTTTACATACCGGCGAAGATATTTTAAACAGAGATATAAAATTAGAAAATGCATTTTTAAATATATCGGTCTTTACCATCAAAAAAAACAAAATTGTGGGTGGTATAATTCGCGATTTAACTGCCCCCGAAGTGCAACGCGAAGAAATTATTGACAGAGCAAGAAATGTTATCCAAGATAATTTAAAAACAGTTCAGCAAATAGCTTTTCTTTTAGGTGAAAGTGCTGCAAAAACCGAAAGAACTCTTAATTCAATTATTGAAGCACAAAAACTTAAAAACGAAACACATCATGATACAGGAAAGTAACATATTTCTCGATATATACTGCCGACAAAATAATCATGTGGGCGAATTTATCTGTGGTGATGTGTTTCTTTCAAAAAAAGTAAAAGAAGAAGATCGTACCCTTGTTGTGCTTTCCGATGGAATGGGTAGTGGAGTTAAAGCAAATGTTTTGGCTACTCTTACCGCATCTATGGCTATTAATTTTGCTGTTGAACATCGCGAAATTACTACAACTGCCGAGATAATTATGGATACTTTACCCGTGTGTAGTACTCGCAAAATGAGCTATTCCACTTTTACCATTATTGATATTGAAGAAAACGGTTTTACTACCATTGTAGAATATGATAATCCCGAGTGTTTAATTTTAAGAGGACAAAAAATATTTAATCCCAATTGGGAAGATATTGTTTTGGAAACAGGAACTAATAAAGGCAAAAAATTACGTACTTGTAGTTTTCAGGCACAGCTCGAAGACCGTATTATTTTTTGGTCAGATGGTATTGTGCAATCTGGAATGGGGAGCAAACGCTTTCCTTTTGGTTGGGAAAGAAATAAAGTGCTTAAATATGTGCTTGATACAGTTGATAAAGCGCCTTACGAAGCATCCATTAAATTAGCAACAAAAATTGTAAATAAAGCCATAGCAAACGATGGCGGAAAATCAAAAGACGATACTTCTTGCGGAATTATTTATTATCGAAAACCACGCCGATTGCTTTTTGTAAGCGGACCTCCTTTTAATAAGGAAGACGATTGCAAATTCAGCGAAAAAATAGTGAATTACAAAGGGAAAAAAATTATTGCCGGAGGAACTACTGCCGAAGTGGTAGTGCGTGAAAAGGGTTTAAAAGCAAAAGCAGGGCTTGAAACCATTGACGAAAGTTTACCGCCTATATCGTATGTTGCAGGTATTGATTTAGTTACCGAAGGAATTCTTACTTTGGGCAGAGTGGTGCATATACTCGAAGAGTATAATTCTGATTATCGGTTAAAAAACGGACCTGCCGACCGTATTGTTAAGATGTTTCTGAACAGCGATGAAATTCATATTTTAAACGGCACCAATGTAAATGTAGCCCATCAAGACCCTAATTTGCCCGTAGAGTTGGAAATTAGAAGAACTGTAATTAAACGAATAGCTAAACTTTTGGAAGAAAAGTTTTTGAAAGTTGTTGATATAGAATACATGTAAAATTTAATATTATAAGAATGATGAAGATTGATTCAGTCAAAGATTTGAAAAATTTAAGGGATAAACTCAAATCAGCAGAGAACCTTAAAAAAGCAACGGTTATGGTAAAAGTTTCTATGTCCACTTGCGGTATTGCATCCGGTGCAAGAGAAACAATGGATTATTTTATCAATGAGTTGGATAATAAGGCAATAGATGCTAGCGTGATTAAAACCGGTTGCATGGGATATTGCTATGCCGAGCCCACCATAGAGCTTAGCAAGCCGGGTAAAGAACCGGTTATTTTTGGATATGTCGATACTAAAAGAGCGCAGGAAATTATTGATAAATATATCGTTGCTGACGAAGAGCTGGTAGGTATTATTCCTTTGAATTTTGAAACCGTTAATTAAAATTAACATTGAATAGTTAAGATTATGGCTAAATTAAAGAAACAAATTCGTATTGCTTTGCGCAATTGTGGTTTTATTAATCCCGAAAATATTGATGAATATATTGCACGCGATGGGTATATGGCTCTGGGTAAAGTATTGGAAACCATGAGTCCCGAGGAAACTATCGAAGAAATTAAAAAATCCGGTTTGCGCGGGCGTGGTGGTGGCGGATTTCCTACCGGATTAAAATGGGAATTGACCCGCAAAGTGGATGCCGAACAAAAATATGTTGTTTGTAATGCTGATGAAGGCGACCCCGGTGCTTTTATGGACCGTTCTATTCTTGAAGGCGACCCGCATTCCGTTATCGAGGCAATGGCGATAAATGCTTTTTGTACCGGTGCAAGCAAAGGTTTGGTTTATATTCGTGCAGAATATCCACTGGCAATTGAGCGTTTGAAAATAGCCCTTAAACAAGCGCGTGAATACGGTTTCTTAGGAAATAATATTTTTGGAAGCAATTTTAGTTTTGATATTGAAATAAGGTATGGCGCGGGTGCCTTTGTGTGTGGCGAGGAAACTGCTTTGATTCATTCTATGGAAGGTTTACGTGGCGAACCGGGCGTAAAACCACCTTTCCCTTCGGAAAAAGGATATCAGGGAATGCCTACCAATGTAAATAATGTGGAAACTTATGCCAACATTCCGGTAATTATTTTGGAAGGAGCTGATTGGTTTAACAAAATTGGTACTGAAAAAAGTAAAGGTACCAAAGTATTTGCCTTAGCCGGTAAAGTTAATAATGTTGGTTTGGTGGAAGTACCCATGGGAATAACTCTGCGCGAAGTAATTTTTGACATAGGTGGTGGAATTAAAGACGGTAAAAAATTTAAAGCTGTTCAAACCGGTGGTCCTTCCGGTGGTTGCTTAACCGAAGCACATCTGGATACACCCATTGATTACGATAACTTAATAAATGCCGGCTCAATGATGGGATCAGGAGGAATGATTGTTATGGACGAAGATGATTGTATGGTTTCTATGGCAAAGTTTTATCTTGATTTTACGGTTGAAGAATCTTGTGGAAAATGTGCACCTTGCCGGATTGGAAATAAACGCCTTTATGAATTGTTGGATAAAATTACCGAAGGTAAAGGAACTGATGAAGATTTGTTCAAACTGCGTAATTTGGCAACAGTTATTAAAGATACATCACTTTGCGGATTAGGTCAAACTTCACCCAATCCGGTACTTTCCACCATGGATAATTTCCCCGAAGAGTATGAAGCGCATGTTAAAGATAGTAAATGTTTTGCCGGACAGTGTAAAGCATTAATGCAATACATTATTGAAGAAGATGCTTGTACCGGATGTACCCTATGCGTTCGTGTTTGTCCGGTTGATGCAATATCCGGCGAACGGAAAATGGCTCATTTTATTAATCAGGATACTTGTATTAAATGTGGGGCTTGCATGGAAAAATGTAAGTTTGGAGCTATTTACATCGGATAAACACAATTTAGTTTAAAATATATCTATCAAATGCATAAAAAATATAGAATGGACAAAATAAAATTAACAATAGATGATACTCAGGTAGTTGTTGAAAAAGGAACTACTGTTTTAGATGCAGCAAAATCTGTAGGGATAGATATTCCAACTCTTTGTTACCTGAAATTAGAAGATACGGCTTTTGAAAATACACCCGGAGGCTGCCGTATGTGTGTAGTTGAAGTGGATGGACGCAGAAATCTGGCACCTTCGTGCAAAACTCCCTGCGATGATGGCATGCTTGTAAAAACACATACTCCACGGGTTGTAAATGCGCGACGTACCGTTATGGAATTAATCCTTTCTGATCACCCTTTTGAATGCTTGGTATGTACAAAATCGGGAAAGTGCGATTTGCAAACCTTAGCACAAGACCTTGGCATTCGAGAAATACATTACGAGGGTGAAAAATCCACCTATAAGGGCGATGAATCACCGGGTATTGTCCGCGAACCGGAAAAATGTATTATGTGCCGCCGATGTGAAACTGCCTGTAACGATGTACAAACCGTAGGAACACTTTCGGCTTTATACAGAGGTTTCGGTTCGATTGTGGCACCTGCTTTTGAAATGGATTTGGATCATTCTAATTGTACTTTCTGCGGACAATGTGTTTCGGTTTGCCCGACAGGAGCTTTAATTGAACGCGATAATACATGGAAAGTGATTGAAGCCATTATGAACCCGAAAAAAACCGTAGTGGTACAAACAGCTCCTGCTGTTCGCGCAGCACTTGGCGAAGAGTTTGGCTATGATGCAGGGACACTGGTAACGGGTAAAATGGTTACTGCATTACGAAAAATAGGTTTTGATTATGTTTTTGATACTGATTTTGCGGCTGACTTAACCATTATGGAAGAAGGAACCGAATTGCTTGGTCGTTTAAATAAATACCTTAAAGGCGATAAAGAAGTAAAACTGCCCATGCTTACTTCTTGTTGTCCGGGTTGGGTAAACTTTTTTGAATATCATTTTCCGGATATGTTAGATATTCCATCCACGGCAAAATCACCACAACAAATGTTTGGTGCTATTGCAAAATCATATTTTGCCGAGCAATTAAATATTAAACGCGAAGATATGGTGGTAGTATCTGTAATGCCTTGTTTAGCAAAAAAATACGAAGCTGCACGTCCTGAATTTGCCGTAAATGGCGACCCTGATGTTAATGTATCCATTACTACTCGCGAATTGGCACAGATGATAAAAAGTGCAAACTTAAACTTTGATGCTTTAAAAGATGATGATTTTGATCGTCCTCTTGGAGAATCAACCGGTGCAGGAGTAATTTTCGGAACTACCGGAGGTGTAATTGAGGCGGCTGTTCGTTCTGCTTATGAACTGCATACAGGCAAAAATCTTGAAAAAGTTGATTTTCACGAATTACGTGGTTTTGACGGCATTCGTAGTGCTACTATCGATTTTGACGGTTTACCAATCAATATAGGCATTGCGCATGGTTTGGGTAATGCTCGTAAATTACTCGAAGAAATTCAGGAAGGAAAATCTCAATTCCATGCCATCGAAATTATGGCTTGTCCGGGTGGTTGTATTGGCGGTGGCGGACAACCCTATCATCATGGCGATATAGGTATCCTGAAAAAACGACAAAAGGCTATTTATCAGGAAGATGCAGGTAAGCCAATTCGTAAATCGCATGAAAACCCATACATTCAAAAACTATACAAAGAATATTTAGGGGAACCTTGTGGCGAAAAATCACACGAATTATTGCACACAAACTATTTTGATAAAAAAAAGAAGATAGTTATTGAGTAATAAAAATCAGGTAAAAATGAATTTTAAATAAAAAAATAGAGATATGGCAAGTATAAAATTAGCCCCAAGTAAAGTTGAAAAGCTGAAAGAAATCTGTAAAAAGTTTAATAACGATAAAGGCGAGTTGATTAATGTTTTACATGCTGCACAGGAAACATTCGGTTATTTACCTGCCGAGGTACAGGAAATTGTAGCCGAGGAGTTAAATGTATCTGTAGCTCATGTTCATGGGGTGGTAAGTTTCTATTCTTTTTTCACCATGATTCCTAAAGGCGAGTATCCTATTTCTATTTGTATGGGTACAGCCTGTTATGTTCGCGGTGCTGAGAAAGTGCTTGATGAGTTTAAAAAACTTTTAAATATAAAAGTAGGAGAAACAACCCCCGATGGCGCATTTTCGTTGAACAGCTTACGTTGTGTTGGTGCTTGTGGTTTAGCACCGGTAGTTACTGTAAAAGAAAAAGTGTATGGGCGAGTAGCTGTTGAAGATGTAAAAGGCATTATCGAAGAATATAAATCTTTGGAATGATGATAAATGTCATTTTAAGAAAAAGCAAACACCTATATTTTTGTAATGGTTAGTATTGAAAATAGGTTGTTAAAATTACCGGAGAGCTATTGCTTTCCGGTAGTTTCTACCGCACTCACGAAAAAATAGAACATCCGGTGCTTTTTTGCACTTATT
Source organism: Bacteroidales bacterium (assembly GCA_027083715.1). Taxonomy (GTDB): domain Bacteria; phylum Bacteroidota; class Bacteroidia; order Bacteroidales; family NBLH01; genus NBLH01. The sequence continues at coordinate 5,710 of JALWNR010000603.1, read as the reverse complement.
GATAACGAAAAACAAAACATCATGCACAGGTTTACGGAAGATAATCCATTGGTTTACACCGTAAAAGGCTTGTGTCGTGTTTGTTATACTTGTGTTCGGGAATGTCCGGCAAAAGCAATTAAAATTATTAACGGACAAGCAGAAGTTATTACTGCAAGATGCATTGCTTGCGGCAATTGTGTTATAGTATGCAGTCAGTCAGCCAAAACCTACTATTCTTCCATTGAAAAAGTATATCAATTATTAGAATCCGGCAAGAAAACCATGCTTTGCATTGCACCGAGTTTTGCCGCTGAATTTACTGAAATAGAAGATTATCGTATATTGGTAGGAATGATTAAAACTTTGGGTTTTGATTATGTTACTGAGGTTTCTTTTGGTGCGGATTTGGTAGCAATACAGTATAAGGAACTTTTCGAGGATGAAAAAGCCGGAACGGTAATTACTTCCGATTGTCCGGCAATAGTTAATTACATCACCCAATATTATCCGGACTTAGTAGATTTTCTGGCAAAAATTGATTCTCCGGCAATTGCCATGTCAAAAGTAGTTAAAGAAAAATACGGCGAAGATTTAAAATTGGTTTTCGCCGGTCCGTGTATTGCAAAAAAAGCCGAATCGCAGGCTTTTGATGCAAATTTAACCTTTGAAGAACTCAGAATTATTTTTACAGAAAAAAATATTAATCATCAAGCGGTAATCAAATCGGAATTTGACCCGCCATATTCAGGCAAAGGTGCATTTTTTCCGGTGAATCATGGTTTATTAAAAAGTATTGATAAAACCGAAGGTTTGGGTGAGGGCGAAGTAATTACTGCCGAGGGAAAAGCCAAATTTAAAGAAGCCATTGAAGAATTGCAAAATGGTTTATTAAAAAATCAACATCTTGAACTTTTGTGTTGCGATGGTTGCATTGAAGGACCGGGCATGACACAAAGGGATATGAAACTTGTTAAGCGTTTAAAAATCAGCAATTATGTGAAAGACAAATTAAAAAACTTGAAAATAGATGATTGGGAGAATAATATTGAAAAATACAGCAAAATTAGTTTGGCAAGACGTTTTGCCCCAAGAGATCGCCGTATTCCTTTACCAAAAAACGAGGAAATAGAGCAGGTTTTATTTTCAATGGGAAAAACATCTGAAAAAGATATGCTAAACTGCGGAGCTTGTGGGTATATAACTTGTAGAGAACTGGCAATTGCCGTGTGCGAGGATTTAGCTGAACCCGAAATGTGCCTTCCCTTTACAATAGAACAACTTTCGGATACTAAAGAGGCTTTAAAACAATCGGAAAAACTGGCAAGTATGGGACAAGTATCGGCAGGAATAGCTCATGAGTTAAACAATCCATTGGGTATTATTACACTTTACAGCAGTATTTTATGCGATGAACTTGATAAAGAAAGTGAATTATATGAAGATGTTCAGATTATTAACGAACAGGCAGAGCGGTGTAAAAATATTGTTGGTGGATTATTAAATTTTGCCCGTAAAAATAAAATACATTTAAAAGAAATTAATTTAATTGATTTTATTAAGCGTAGCTTTACTTCTTTTATTAAACCGGATAATATTGAAATAGAGTTAATTAATCAGATGAAAAATCCCTTGGTTAAAATTGATGCAGAGCAAATGATGCAGGTAATTACCAATTTGGGAAAAAATGCTATTGACGCAATGCCGCAAGGAGGAAGGTTAATGGTAAAATTACGCGATAATGACAATGAATTTATTATTGAAATATCGGATACAGGGGTGGGGATACCCAAAGAAAATTTTGAAAAAATATTTACACCCTTTTTTACAACCAAAGGTGTATCAAAAGGAACGGGACTTGGCTTGCCCTTGGTTTATGGGATTGTAAAAATGCATAGAGGAAAAATAAGAATAAAATCAAATACTGAGCCCGAAAAAGGAAAAACAGGAACTACTTTTAAAATAAGTATTCCTAAAAATTTGTAATTTGTTAATCCAACCGTTAAATTTATTTATCATGGAAAAATTAACTATTCTTGTTGTTGATGATGAACAGGGAATCCGAACAGGAATTAAACGCGGCTTAAAAAATTTGATTGTTTCTTTTCCTTTTCACGATGATGATTTTGAATATGATATTATAGAAGCGGAAACCGGCGAGCAGGCTATTGAACTGATTGATAAAGGAGGTATTGATATTGTATTGTTAGATAATAAACTACCGGGAATTGAGGGAGTGGAAGTTTTGCAATACATAAAAGATAAAAAATTTGATTTGGCAGTAATGATGATAACCTCTTATGCATCAATTGATTTAGCCGTTAAAGCAACCAATAACGGTGCATTTAATTTTATGCCTAAGCCTTTTACTAAGCAAGAACTGGTTGCATCTATTGAAAACATAACTAAACATTTGTTTTTAAAACGAATGACCCGCAAAATGAAAGCAGAGGGCAAAAAAATACGTTTTCAGTTTCTGTCTGTACTTTCGCATGAATTAAAATCGCCTTTAAATGCCGTTGAAAGTTATTTGCAAATTATGAAAGACAAACAAGCCGGAAATGATATTTCTGCTTACGAAAAAATGATTGATCGTTCATTGGAGCGAATAAAAGCGATGCGCAGCCTCATTATGGATATGCTGGATTTTACGCGGATTGAATCAGGCAAAAAAGCCAGAAACATTGAAAAATTAGATATAATACAAATAGCCCGTGTTGCTGTTGATTCTATTGAACCGGCTGCTAAGGAGCGAAAAATAAGGATTATTAATAATTTTCCTGATGAACTTTTTTTTAATGCTGATAGAACAGAAATTGAAATTATTTTCAATAATCTGTTATCGAATGCCGTAAAATATAACAAGGAAGAAGGTGAAGTATATTTTTCGCTTATAAAAACTGATAATCAACTGGTGATTATGGTTAAAGATACAGGTATTGGTATGACAGAAGAGGAAAAACAGCATCTTTTTGAGGAGTTTATGAGGGCTAAAAATGCAAAAACACGAAATATAACAGGTACAGGACTGGGATTATCCATTATGAAAAAAATAATTGATTTGAATAAGGGCAGGGTAGAAGTAAAAAGCGAACCGGATAAGGGTTCTGAATTTAAAGTGGTTTTACCTATGGTATAATGCTCTTGAGCTGCACACCGACAGAATATAAGTGCTTTAATATAATGAAGCATTTATACTAAACCCAATAAAATGAGATTATGTATATTTGATAAAAATCGTATCTATTTATGAAAAAATTGTAAATTTGAAGTTCAATAAAATTTACAAAATGATACTTTCAGATATATTAAAAGACTCTAATTATCGGTTAACACAGTTCAGTAAAGAAAAAATCAAATTCTTTGAAGAAAATATTTTCACCAAGGAAGTGAAAGGAAAAACTGTTCCTTATGTGAAATGTTTAGTCAGAAAAAAGGACATTAAACTCACACCGGAAGAAGTTATCAGACAACTTTATATTTTGGTGCTTAATAAAGATTACGGCTATCCGATTGACAGAATGGAACTTGAATATGCGGTTTCGTTCGGGCGTGAAAAGAAACGAGCGGACATTGTCATATTTGACAAAGACCAAACTACCGCACCATACATAATGGTTGAGCTTAAAAAACCCAAGCTAAAAGACGGTAAAGAACAACTGAAATCTTATTGCAATGCTACCGGAGCACCAATCGGAATATGGAGCAATGGTGATTCCATCTCTTTTTATCATCGTAAAGACCCGAATTATTTTGAAGATATTTCCGGCATCCCGCGAGCCGACCAAAAACTTTCTGATATACTCGAAGAACGCTGGATAATCGATGATCTTATTGCAAAAGACAAGCTGGTTACCGAGCGTAAATCTCTGAAAGATTTGATTTTAGAGATGGAAGATGAAGTTTTGGCAAATGCGGGTGTTGATGTTTTTGAAGAACTTTTTAAATTGATTTTTACCAAGCTTTATGATGAAATGGAAAGCGGGCGAAACAAAACCCGTCATCTTGAATTTAGAAACTATGGTGATACCGAAACCGAACTAAAAACTAAGATTCAAAATCTGTTTGATAGTGCTAAACAGAAATGGGAAGGCGTTTTTAAAGAAGATGATAAAATAATGCTAACCCCTTCGCACCTTTCGGTTTGTGTATCATCATTGCAAGACGTTAAACTCTTCAATTCAAATCTTGATGTGGTTGATGAAGCTTTTGAATATCTGATAAACAAGAGCAGTAAAGGTGAAAAAGGACAATATTTTACACCCCGATATGTGATAGATATGTGCGTTAAAATGCTTAATCCGCAACCACACGAAACAATGATTGACACAGCGGCGGGCAGTTGCGGTTTTCCTGTTCATACCATTTTTCATGTTTGGGAAAATCAATTGAAAGCCAAAGATATTTCAAAAAGTCATCTTTACACTACTGAAGAAAAATTACCCGAGCAATTGGATTATGTGCGCGATAAAGTTTTTGCCATTGATTTTGACGAAAAAGCCGTACGTGTAGGGCGAACCCTAAACCTGATTGCCGGAGACGGACAAACCAATGTATTGCACCTGAATACTTTGGACTGGGAACGTTGGGACGAAAAAACAGATGATGAAGATTGGCAAGATGTATATTTTGAAGGTTGGAAAAAACTAAAAAAATTACGAGCAAACAAAAACAGTAATCGCGATTTTCAATTTGATATTCTAATGGCAAATCCGCCTTTTGCCGGAGACATAAAGGAAAGCCGGATTTTAGCAAAATATGAATTGGGTAAAAAGCCCAACGGGAAATATCAAACTAAAGTTGGCAGAGATATTTTGTTTATTGAACGCAACCTTGACTTTCTAAAACCCGGCGGACGAATGGCTATTGTTTTACCGCAAGGACGCTTTAACAACAGCAGTGATAAACATATCCGTGAGTTTATTACTCAACATGCACGCATTTTAGCAGTAGTAGGATTGCACGGCAATGTATTTAAACCGCACACCGGAACAAAAACAAGTGTGTTGTTTGTGCAAAAATGGGACGACAAACTTTGCCCGAAAGTGGACGATTACCCTATTTTCTTTGCCACAATGCAAGAGCCGAGCAAAGATAACGGCGGTGATAAAATCTATTTAAAGAAAAAAGACATTGTTAAACTTTCCGAAATTGAAAGTAAAGAAAACCAAGTAAACGAAGTTGCCGAACATTACGAAACTACCCCCAAAGATTTGAACGAATATGTTTTGGATAGCCACAGACACCTGATTGTAAAACACGACCTTTTTAACCACGACGGTCTTACCCAAGATGGCATAGCCGAAGCATTTGCCGAATTTGCCAAAAAGGAACAATTAAGTTTTTTTTAAATAGCCCTTTCAACGAAGCCAAATATAAGGCTTTGTTGAAAGGGCTGGAAATAAAGGAGAAATTATTTAGCTCAACTCTTGAAAATAAAGATTTTAGAATTGATAGTCAGTTTTACACAAAAGAGCCAATAAAAAATCCTTTGTTAAAGTATGATAAGATAGGTAATCTTCTTGAAAATGCACAATACGGTATTTCTATATCAATGAACGAAGATGGAGACGGCTATCCAATTTATAGAATGAACGAAATACATAATATGCTTTGTGATATTGATGTTTCCAAATATGCAAAAATATCAAGCTCTGAATTACAAATATTTAAACTTAATGATAGAGATGTTTTATTTAATAGAACAAATTCCTTTGAATGGGTAGGGAGA
>JALWNR010000602.1 GCA_027083715.1 Bacteroidales bacterium | reverse complement strand
ATCAATAGATGGATTATAACGATTTTACCTTAATAACGCAAAAAGCATTAAAAAAAGGTGCACAAATTGCACGTGAATATAATCATAAAGCCATTGAAAATGCTCATATCCTTAAAGGAATTTTAGAAACTGATAAAAGTGTGGCTCCCTTTATTTTGAAAAAAACAGGAGTAGATAAAGATGCATTTAATAAAATGATTGATGATGTACTATCATCCTATCCAAAGCTTAAAGACGGTGAAAAATTAGTGGTTTCCGATCATGTAGAAAAATCTTTGAAAACAGCAAAAAAAATTTCACAAAGTCTTAAAGATGAATATATATCCATAGAACATATTTTTTCTGGTATTTTGTTGACCGGCGATTTGATTTCGGAAATAATGAAGGAAAAAGGCATTGATCAAAAAAAATTGGAAACTGCCATCAGGGAATTACGTAAAGGAGTTAAAGTGGATAGGCGAAATAAAGATGAATATGAAAACCTGAAAAAATATGCGGTTAATTTAAACGAAAAAGCTGAAAATGGTGAGTTAGACCCCATTATTGGCAGAACAGAAGAGATTCGCAGAATTTTACAAATAATTTCACGTCGCCGAAAAAATAATCCGGTAATAATTGGTGAATCGGGGGTTGGAAAAACAGCTGTGGTTGAAGGTTTGGTGCAACGTATCATAAAGGCAGATGTTCCTGATAATTTGAAAGGAAGTATTATTTTTTCATTAGATATGGGCTTGTTAATTGCAGGGGCAAGCAAACAAGGTGAGTTTGAAGAACGCCTTAAATCTGTAATTCGTGAAGTAAAAGAATCAGGTGGTGAAGCTATTTTATTTATTGATGAAATTCACCTGTTGGTTGGTGCCGGTAAAGGTGGTGGCTCAATGGATGCTGCAAATATACTCAAACCTGCTTTGGCAAGAGGTGAAATTAAAGTAATTGGTGCTACAACCATCGATGAATATCAAAAATACTTTGAAAAAGATAAAGCATTAGAACGCCGTTTTCAAAAAGTAATGATTGAAGAACCTGAAAATGAAGAATGTATTTCTATTTTACGAGGAATAAAAGAAAAATATGAACATTATCACAAAGTGCAAATTAAAGACGAAGCTTTGGTGGCCGCCGTTGAGCTTTCAAAACGTTATGTTACCGACCGTTTTTTACCCGACAAAGCCATTGATTTGATTGATGAAGCAGCGTCTAAATTACGCTTGGAAATGAACACTTTGCCCGATGAAATTGATAAGGTGGAGCGTGAAATTGCACAACTGGAAACCGAAAGAAGTATGGTAATTAAAGAGGGAGATGAAAAAGCCGAAAAAGTTCTTTCAGAAAAAATCGTAAATTTAAAAGATGAGCGTACTAAATTACGTGCCATTTGGGAATCGGAAAAAAAAGCAATCACTGATTTGATTATGGCAAAAGAAGATTTAAAAACATTAAAAATTGAAGCAGAAAAAGCGCAACAAGAAGGTAATTTTGATAAGGTAGCCGATATTAAATATGTGAAAATTCCCGAACAGGACAGAAAAATAAAACAATTGGAAAAAGAAATGAATGATAATCCTTCGGATGTTGTATTGGCAAAGGAAGCAGTGGACAGGGATTTAATTGCCGAAATTATTGCTAATTGGACAGGAGTTCCGGTTACGAAAATGGCAAAAAGCGAAAAAGAGAAACTGGTTAATCTTGAAAACGAGCTGCATAAACGCATTATTGGTCAGCATGAGGCGATAGTAGCTGTTTCAAATGCAGTTAGGCGTAGTCGTGCCGGTTTGCATGATGCTAAGCGACCAATTGGATCGTTTATCTTTTTGGGCACAACCGGAGTGGGGAAAACAGAATTGGCAAAAGCCTTAGCCGAATTTTTATTTGACGATGAAAATTCCATGACACGTATTGATATGTCTGAATATCAAGAAAAAAATTCGGTTTCGCGTTTGGTAGGTTCGCCTCCCGGATATGTAGGTTATGATGAAGGCGGGCAATTAACCGAAGCTGTGCGCCGCAAACCTTATTCTGTTGTACTTTTTGATGAAATTGAAAAAGCTCATAAAGATGTGTTTTATACCTTATTACAGGTTTTAGACGACGGACGACTTACCGACAGCAAAGGTAGAACCGTGAATTTTAAGAATACAATAATTATAATGACTTCAAATGCCGGTTCGGATAAAATCATGGCTCATTTTGAAAATATGACATCAAGTAATCGTCCTGAAAAAATTCGTAGAGCAAAAGCTGATGTTTCAAAAGTATTGAAAGAAAAAATGGCTCCTGAATTTTTGAACCGTATTGATGAAATCATTATGTTTACCCCTTTGTCTGTATATGAAATAAGGCAAATTGTAGTTTTACAACTAAACAGTTTAAAGAAAAAACTGTTAAAGCAGGATATCAGTATTCATGTTTCGGAAAAAGGAGTTAATTGGATAACCCGTGTGTCTTATAAACCACAATTTGGTGCTCGTCCGATAAAAAGAAGCATTCAACGTTATATTTTAAATCAACTTTCAAATCAAATATTAACTGACACGGTTACTAAAAAGAAAATTATTTTGGTAGATGAGCAAAAGGGAAAACTGGCATTTACGAATATTACAGATGAAGAATTAAATACACTGATTGAAAAAGAAAAAAAAGAAGCTGAAATAAGAAAAAAAGAGTTAGAAAAACTCAGAGCAGAAACAAAAAAGGAAAAAAGTAAAGAAATTGCCAAAAAGAAAGGTGTTTTTGCTCGATTTTTTTCATGGATTGGAGGGTGGTTTAACCGCAATAATTCATGAAATTCTCTTTATGCAGATACGAGGCACCGAATT
>JALWNR010000601.1 GCA_027083715.1 Bacteroidales bacterium | reverse complement strand
ATCTTCGATATTATTTTTTTGCATTTATTATTTTATGAACTGCTTAAACTATTAAACTTTATAAACTTTCAACTTATTTACTGCCTTACTTTATTAATTAAGTTTCCTTTTTCATCATAAAAGTACCATTTTCCCTTTTTACGTCCGTTTTTATATTTTCCTTTTATTTTAGTTCGACCTGTGCGGTAGTAATATTCGGCTTCGCCGTTTAAAATACCTGACTCATAATGTAATAATGCTTTTTGTGCACCATTTTCATAATATTCCATATATACGCCATCAATTAAGTCATCGGTGTATTGTACTTCTGCCATTTTAGTATTTTTATCGTTATCATAATAAAAATAGGCATCGCCGTCAACTAATCCGTCATTATAGTTTACAGTACTTTGCAAATTTCCGCCTGGATAATATGTTCGCCATATCCCGTTTAGTTGATGATTAGTAATATTTCCCTCAAAATGAGTAATTTCCGTAGCCGGATATTGCTCTTTAAAAGCTCCGTTTACACTTAAAACAGAATCGGGAAGTGTAATTTTAAAACGTAAAGAATCAAAATATTCTAAACTAAGGGCTTTAGCTGTTTGTTGTTCCAGCTTTTCCAACTTATCATTTAAAGCTGCTTCAGGGTCGTGTGTTGCAATAATCAATGTTTTAAACATATCACCCTCGGCAACCAATTGAATTCCAATTTGGTTAAAACTTAATATTAAATTTCTATTTTCTTCTACCGATTTTTTAGTATCCAGATTTGAAAAATGATACAAATTTGTATAAATTTTAGGCATTTGCAAAAATACACTTATATTTGATTTTGCTTCAAAATTATCTTTAAAATCAATAAATTTTTCATCATGCGATAAAGTGTGTCCGGTAATATAATCGTCAATCACCTGTTTAAGAGTAGCTTCTGAATTACTGATTACCATAAAATTTTCAATATAAGTGATATAGGGCTTTTCTAAATCTTTAAAAAGTTTACCCAAAAACAATTTGAAAAAGCCTTTAATTTCTAAATATTTAATTTCGAAATTTCGATATTCAGTTGATTTAAATTTTGCAGGACTGCGTTTTTTAATACGCTCAGCTATTTTATTAAATCCGGCTTTTGCTTTATCAATATCATTAGCATGGATGGTAACTACTACATCTTCAACTCGCGTATTTTTTTGCGGTCGAAGTTTAATAAAGGTAATTTCTTCACCAATCCAACTGTAAAAATCTTCTTTTATATTAATTCCCAGATATTTTTCAAGGCGTTCCACATTTTTTTCGTATTCTTTCAATTCTTCCGGATTCTCACGAGCATATTGATCGGTTAAGCTCAAATAAAACATATTGTAACTTTTAAAACCAATTGAAAGATACATTGCAGTTTGATCTGAAATAATATTAAATGCACGCATTTTTCCGGGCTTGACATCCGTTAAGGCACTTATATAAGAAGGTATCGAATCAGGGACGGTATATCCGTCAAAACTCAATTGTTCATCTTCTAAATTAATATGAAAGAGTGAAAAACTAAGTGTCTGTGCAAGCGGTTGGGTATATTCATCGCCACCTTCCATATAAACATTGATAAAACGAGGCAATTGCTTGTAGTTAAAATATAATTTTAGTAGTTTTCGAGCACTTAAATTATCACTTACTTCAATCAATGTCTGGTTATTTTCCCAATATTTACTGTCTTTCTGGTCAATTGATTTTTCTATCAAACTGGCAGTATATGAACCTACCAATAAATTATCCAACAGGTAAAAATATATGGTATTGCTCGCATCTTCATCATCAATAAATTCAATAATTTCAACATTATGGTATTTTCTTTTTTTAATATGAAATCCATCAATAAGGTTTAAGGCATCATCAAACGATTTGGAAATAGCTTTGGTTGATTGTAAATCAATAACAAATAAAAAATCATAATCTACTCCCGATATCATATGCGCAGAAATTAACATACTGCGATTACTGAGTAACAAATCCATGGCTTTATTGTTTGCCAAAAATTTATCCATTAGCTCTGCATATTCATTAATATCAGCAAAATAAGGATTTTTTAAAAGATATTGCCAAATTTTGCTTTCGCTAACAACTGTCCAGCCTTTCGATAAGTTTTTACTTTCAATAATAAATACAGGGTCATTGGGTATTGCACTAAAATCATTACGAATTTCATGCTTTACCAAATAGTTGTCATAAACATAATATCCACCTGCAGCTGCTGCAAATAATAGAATTATGATAAAAAACCATTTAAAAAATTTTTTCATTTTTCAATAGCGTTTATTGTTTACTTTTCTGGATTCAATAGTTCGTTAAATATTTATGTAATGTGCTGAATTTTAATAATATATGTAATGAATTATCGATTGTGTTCACTTATTGTGAAGCAAGCATTCGTGCATTCATGGCAAAAAAAGTAATGAACTATTGTTAATTCAAATTTAACATAAAAAAACGTAATCAAAAATATTAGCTCTAAAATCTAAAAAAATCTTTTTCATTATTATCTTTGCGTCCTCATTTTAATTGAAACTTATGGCACAAACATTTTTTATTATTATATTGGTTATTCTTGTTGTTGAATATCTGACAACCAGAATATTAGACTTTTTAAATAGTAGCTGGCGAACTAAAAAATTACCTCATGAATTACAGGGAATTTACGATGAAGAAAAATATAAAAAATCGCAAGAATATGGTAAAGTAAACAGCCGTTTTGGATTAATTAGCGGAACTTTTCATTTTATTTTGGTTTTGCTGATGGTGTTGCTTGGCGGATTTGCTTATTTTGATGAAATTGCACGGGAGTATAGCC
>JALWNR010000600.1 GCA_027083715.1 Bacteroidales bacterium | reverse complement strand
GCTAAAGGTTGGGTGTCGCTTGAAATTCTCTTCACGCATCTACTTCGTTACGAATTCCTTGAACTTTTCTCTTTACAAGCTATGCTTGTAAAAAATATAAAGATATATCGGCGGAATTCGGTGCCTCGTATCTGCATAAAGAGAATTTCATGAATTATTGCGGTTAACTTTTATTATACAGTTAATAAGGTTTGTTTTTACATAATATTTATGCTATTAAGCTTAAAAAAGAATACATAAGGTATGATGATACATCTGCGTTGCTTTTTTCTGCGTTACACCAATACTGACACACATTTTAAATTTTCGCTTTGGGTAAGCAAATTATCCTAATTTTAAAATTCGCAATGCACCTTGTACAACAATAACAAAAACAATTGCACCAACAATTAAATCGGGGATTAAGGAATTGGTTAGCATTACAATTATACCGGCTGTAATTACACCTATATTGATGATAATGTCGTTGGATGTAAAAATTTTACTTGCTTTAATGTGTGCTTCTTCGCTTTTGGTTTTTTGCAAAATTATCATGCTGGCCGCATTAGCCATTAGTGCAAATACGGAAACGATAATCATGGTTTGATAATTTGGGCTGATTTCGGAATAAATAAAACGTCTAATAACTTCGGCAATACCTAAAATTGCCAAAACTATTTGAAAATATCCACTCATTCGGGCTACCAGTTTTTTACGACTAAGGGCTGCACCAACCGCCCAAAGGCTTAATCCGTACACAAAAGCATCGGCGAGCATATCCAAACTATCTGCCACTAAGCCCATGGAACGGGAAATTAAACCCGTAACTATCTCAATAATGAAAAAAGCAAAATTAATGATTAAAACTGCCCAAAGCAACTTACTTTGCTGCTTATGTTCTGTTTTGCTATCTGTAAACTCGGTTTCTTCGGTTTTTACTTTTTGACTGCCCAAATTTAATTCATCCAGTCTTTGCTCAATTTCCGGATTTTCTTCTGTATGGATAATGGTTAAATCCCGATTTTCCAAATCGAATTTTAATTCTTTTATTTCCGATAAACTTTCCAGTTTCATACGAATCATCGCTTCTTCCGAAGGACAATCCATTTTACTGATGTGGTAAATTGTTTTTTTCATGTGTTTATTTTTTACTATTTTCAGTTGCCACATGGAACCGCATGATGAAAATAATCATTACTTTGTGTGTTTAATAATTATTTTAATCATGCTTGTTTCATGTGTTTTTTTCCTGTTTTTAATAATCACATAGCCTGTTCTGCTACTGCGGAAGAACCGCATGATATAAAATAACCATTACTCACTTTGTTCGTGAGATCGTTTCACTAAGTTGCCTTGTGTGTTTAATAATTATTCGCAAGCTCATGAGATCACTTCGTTAAGTTATTTTAATCATACTTGTTTCATGTTTGTAGTACGTACTTATTAAAATATGAATGCCGCTGCCCGTTCTAATCAGGCAGCGACTGTCATAAACAACTCATCTACTATGAAACAAAATTAGTGCTAATAACCATTCATGTTATTCATTCTGCAACCATTTTGGCTCCAGTAACCTGCCGGTTCAACACTGCTCAAATATTTATAAATTTTCTCTTTATCATTTACCGGCATATTGGCAAATGATGGCATGTAACAAGGTCCCATGTTCAGTATCCGTTCAAAACGATAATAATTATGTTTTCGATTTATTCCACCCAAAATTGCCGGGCGCATCCCATAAGATTGTACGCGTGCAGGTTCCGAATCTTCTTGTTTGACCTTATGGCAACTTGCACAATTTGCTACAAAAAGATTTCTACCTTCTTCTAGAGGGCTTATAGCGCTAACAACATTACTTTTAGTTTTTTCACCCAGTAAATAACCGGTAATTGCTTCTCTTTCTTCTATCGAAAGATGTGCAAACGAAGGCATTACTTTTTGTCCTGTTTCCAATAAGCTTAAAATTTCATCTTTGCTCATTTTCTTGTTAACTTCTTTCAAAGAAGGAAATGCCGGTGAATTTCCTTCCCTGTTTTGTCCGTGGCATGATGAGCAATTCTTTAAATACAATTCTTCACCGGTAATTGATGAACTTATATTAGTTTGCTCATTTTTATTATTCGTAAAGCTGAATAGAATCACTAATGTAAGAATAGTGGCAATTGTATAAATTATATTTTTTTTCATGATTTTATATTTACTGATAATTAACATATTAGTTTTGTCATGATTTTTGCTTTCCTTCGGGCAAAAATACATGCCAAAACCCGTTCTATGCCTTATACCATACCCGGCATTCCACTATCGCTTCATACCGGGCTATTTAGATGTCACCCCTACGGGGTTTTTAATTATCTCCTGTGTGTCGAATCTGTTCGTCATGAATGTTTCATGATTTTTATTTTTTAGTGATTACAAAATTCAACGGAATAAATACTCCTGCTTTCATTCCCAAATCAAATTGGTCAGTTGGTGTCATTAAAAAGGCAAAAACATTTCCTATTTTACTCAGTTTAACGTTTAATCCGCTTTGCACAATCAACTTATTCTCGTTTATCATGTATTCTTCGGCAATTACCCACGATACAGGCAATCGCTTATCAAAACCGATAAACCAATATTCGTTGAAATTATATATGGCATTGGCAACTGCCGTATAACCAACGGAAACATAGAACTTTTTTTTAAATAATGCTCCAAATTCGCCGTGAAGCCTCATTAATTCCGTTGCGTTTCCTTCAAAATCATATACAATTAAAGGGTTTACCCGTACCCCCGTAATTAAACGGTATTTTTCAGGCGTTTTATTTTCATCCTGTGCATTTACATTGAATGTAAACAGTGCTAAAATTGCTAATAAAGCTATCTTTTTCATAATGTTTTCTTTTTAAAATTCATTACAAAGATAGGGCGTATAGCATGCAACCCGGTTGCAAAGTTTATTTTCATTAAACCCGTGCCCTAAAAGGACACGGCTAATGATTTTTTCACTGTTTATTTTTACTTCCCGTTCTCTAAACCATCTTTTACACGGTACATGTTTTCAACACATGAAACATAAATAATTCCATCTCCGGGATAAAGCGTTTTTCCGTGTTCCGAAATTATATTTACAACGGTTTCAATATCCTCATCGGGAATTACGATTTCCAGTTTTGCAATTTCGCTGTTGGTAATGGAAAATTTCCGGGAAACAAAAGCGTTTTCATCCTGAAATTTTCCGGTTCCTTCGGCACTTGAAATGGTTATATTTTCAAAACCACTTTTTTTCAAATGCTCTACAATAACATTCACCTTATTGGGGCGGACAAATGCTTTAATTTCTTTCATAATCAGTATTTTAATGTTCATGTTCTGTTTCTTCTTTTTTCATATCCGCAAGCAAATAGTATGCGGCATTCAGTACCACTTGCGTGTTTTCGGGAAGGCTATCCACCAAATGCACCTCGGTATAACCATCGTCTTTTTGACCGGTGATTACTTCAACCATTTTAAAAGCTTTTTTATTTTCGTCATTTTCATTCTGCTCATGACCTTCTTCTCCATGCGTATGTTCATCTTCTTTTTCAGCCATTTCATCATGAGTGTGTTCATCCTTATTTTTGTCAACTAAAACAAAAATGTATGATTTTGTCCCTTCTGCTACAATTGCTTCATTAGGTAATGTTTCGGTGTATTTTTCATCAGTATGTAAGTGCCCTGAAATATACATTCCCGGCACTAAACCCAAAACTTTTTCATTTATTTTAGCATGAATATGAACTGCCCGATTGTTTGCATCAAACTCTTTTCCTATAGCAAAAACATTAGCAGTAAACTCTTTATCAGGGCGATTAGAAACCGTAAAATGTACTTTTTGACCAAGTTTTACCAAATGCACATCTTTTTCATAGATTAAAAAATCTGCATGAATGGCACTATTATCGGTAATTTCAAATAATTTATCTTTGGCATCAACATAAGTACCTACTTTTATATTAATTTCATTTACATAACCGTTAATGGGCGATACAATATTTATGGTGTTTGATATCTTTCCTTCTTTCACTTTTTCAGGAGAAAGGTGCAGCAAAAGCAAGCGAGACTTTAATCCTTCATATCTGGCTTTTGCAGTATTGTATCTCGACTTTGCTTGCTGATAGTCTTTGCCGGCACCAACATTATTTTCAAACAGTTCTTTTTGTCGTTCATATTCTTTTTCCAAAAACTCCAAACTGTTTGCCACTTCGGCAAAATCTTCCTGAATAGCTATATAATCAGGGTGTTCCAATACGGCTAATAACTGCCCCTTACGGACATAATCGCCATGAAAAACATTAATGCGTTTCACATTTCCGCCAATTACCGCCGTAATATCCGCACTGCTTGAAGGCGGAACGGCTAATTCGCCATTGGTTTTCACCACTGTAGTTAAATTACGCTTTTGCATTTGTCCTAATTTCAGGTTCAGTGCTTTTTGTTGTTGCTCGTTAAGTACAACAACCCCTTCCTGTCCATGTTCTTCATGTTCTTCATTGCTAGCTTCTTCATTTTTTGAACTGCATGATGCAAAACTCACAATCGTGAATAGTGCGATGATAAGATATAAGTATTTCTTCATTTTTATATTTTTTATATTATTCAATCGTTTATATTTAATATTTGTTTTCAAATAACAGGTAAATCAAAGTTCGATTTTATTTTCCTGTTAAATATCTTAACTGAGCCGATAAATTCAAATATTCTGCTTCCTGATTCAGAAATTCCAATTTAGTATTTATGGCAGCTTCAATATTTTGAATAAATTGAACATAATCAATACTGCCCAATTTATAGGCAAGGTTTGATGCATGAATTTGTTCATCTGCCAAAGGCAATGCTTCTTTTTGGTAATAATTAATCAGCTCAATTAAAACCAAATATCTACTAATCAACTGATTGTACTCAGCACTAATTTCTAATTGCTTTTGCTCATATTGCCGGCTCGCCATTTCATAACTCAACTTTGAAGCTTTTGTTTTACCCGATTGAGAAAAAAACAGCAAAGGCACACTTAGTCCAACTTGCCAGCCTGAATATCCTGTAACACCGTCAATAGATTGATTTACATAACCCAAATTTATTTTCGGGAAATATCCGCTACGTTCTGTCTTCCATTTAGATAAAGCAACCATTGGCTGATAGGAATAAAAGTTAAGCAAAGGACTACCTTTTAAAGAATCATTTTCATCAGCCGTAAAAAACCCGTCTTTTTCCATATCCTTTGTATCAATATCAAAATCTCCGGAAAACAAAAGATATTGATTTAAGATTTGCAAAGAAGCCTTATAAATACTTTCTGCTTTTTTTATATTTACCTGCAATTCTTTATATTTAGCCGATGCAGAAAGATATTCCAATTTTGAAGACTGCTGAGTTTTAAATCTTAACTCAGCGGCTTTCTGAAAATTAGCATACAAACTATCTAAATGCAAATATAATTCCCATTGTTGCTTAGCATAATATGCACGATACCAAGCACTACGAACATCCCGCACCACCATAAATTCTGTAAGATTCAAGGCAGATTCAGATTGCTCGGTACGTACTTTAGCCAATTTACTTTTTACCGCAATACTAAACACATCAATATCATTTTGGTCAATGCCAATCCGGCTGTAAGTTCCCAAATCGCCATTACCAACTTCATCTTTCCCAGTATAAAAAGATGTAGTACCTAAATCCCATGCCGTTACTTTTAATGCCTTCTGTTTTTCAACATTCAATTTTGCGGCTTTAATTGCCGGATAATTTTCTTTGGCGCGTTCAACAGCTTGCTGTATGGTAAAGCTCGTATCCTGAGCTATTGATTTTTCAGATAAAAACATACTTCCTGTAATAAACAGCAAAGCTATTACTGCAGTACTAACATTGGGCATTTTCATTTTTTTTCCTGATTCAACCCATCGGTAAAGTATCGGTAAAACAATAAGCGTAAGCAATGTGGAGGTTAACATCCCGCCAATAACAACTGTTGCCAGGGGGCGTTGTACTTCGGCACCGGCAGAAGTTGAAAATGCCATGGGTAAAAAGCCTAAAATATCAGTTGATGCTGTTAACAAAATTGGACGAATCCGTCTAATCGAGCCTTTTTTGACAATATCATTTATGCGTAATTTACCTTCTGCTTTCAACTCGTTAAAACCACTGATGAGCACCAAACCATTTAATACGGCTACACCAAAAAGAACAATAAAACCAACACCGGCAGAAATACTAAAAGGCATATCGCGAAAATATAGTGAGAATATCCCGCCAACAGCAGCAAAAGGAACCGCAACATAAATCATTAAAGTTTGCTTGAATGATTTTACGGCAAAAAATACTAGCATAAAAATCAGAGACAAAGCAATAGGAACTACTAAAGTTAATCTTTTGGTTGCACGTTCCAGATTTTCAAAAGCCCCACCATAACGGATGTAATATCCGGTAGGAAGTTCCAGTTTTTCATCTAATACTTGCTGAATTTCGGTAACCAAAGACTTAATATCCCGATCTCCAACATTGATTCCCACATAGGTTCTGCGGTTTGTATTATCACGACTGATTTGCATGGGTCCCGGCTGATAGCTAATTTCTGCGACCTCCTTTAATGGGATCTGATTGCCATCGGGTAAATTCACATATAAATTTTTGATATCGTCGATACTTTGACGATGTCCCTCATCCAAACGAACTACCAAATCAAACATACGCTCGCCTTCATAAATACTGCCGGCAACACCTCCACTAAATGCTGTTTCAATTACAGTATTCAAATCGGAAATATTTAAGCCGTAACGTCCCATTTTATTACGATTATAATGAACAGTAATCTGTGGTAACCCTTTGGTTGCCTCTGCTTTTATACCTTCAATACCTTCAATACCAGATATCAATCTTGTTATTTCTTGAGCCTTATCAGCTAATACATTCAAGTCATCTCCATAAAGTTTTATGGCAACATCTTCTCTAATACCGGTAAGCAACTCATTAAATCTCATTTCAACAGGTTGTGTAAATTCAAAATTGATTCCGGGTAATACACTTACTTTTTCTTTTACTTTATCAATTAATTCTTTTTTTGTTTTTACTTTTGTCCATTCATCCTGAGGTTTCAGGATTACAAAAATATCGGCAATATCCATAGGCATTGGGTCCATAGGCAAATCAGCCACCCCTATTCTGCTTTGGATGGATTCCACCTCATCCGGAAAATTGCTCATTACGATTTGTTCGAGTCGTATAGATGCATCTTTGACTTCGGTAAGTGAGGTTCCGGGCTTCATAATTGCCTGAAAAGCAAAATCCCCTTCATCTAATTTAGGTATAAACTCAGCACCTATTCTTGAAAATAAAAAACCTCCTGTAATCAGCAATACAAAAGCAATGATAACTACCCATACACTTCTATTTAAAGCCCAATCAATTACAGGGTTATAAATGTTCTCGAGTTTAATAATTATTTTATCACCCCAAGATTTTTTATCGGTTTTAGGTGCTTGTAAAAATGAAGCAACCATCATTGGGATGTAAGTTAAACAAAGAATCACAACTCCTAAAACGGCAAAGCCAAAAGTCATAGCCATAGGTATAAACATCTTACCTTCAACCCCTTGTAGTGCTAATACCGGAATAAATACGATTAAAATTATCAACTGCCCGAAAAAAGCAGAATTCATCATCTTGCTTGCAGACTTGTATGCAATTTCATTTCGTTTTTCTTTAGGTAGTTTTGTTCCAATCAATTCCTTACGGTGCAAATAAAAAATCATGCTTTCGACAATAATTACTGCACCGTCCACCAGAATACCAAAGTCCAGCGCACCCAAGCTCATCAAGTTTGCCCAAACACCAAAAATATGCATCATGATAAATGCAAAAAGTAATGCCAAAGGAATAGTTGAAGCTACAATCAAACCGCCCCGAAGGTTTCCAAGAAATATCACCAGCACAAAAATTACAATTAATGCCCCCATTCCCAGGTTTTCAGCAACAGTAGAAGTGGTACTTTTGATTAGTTTACTCCGGTCAAGAAACGGTTTAATAACAATTCCTTCCGGCAAAGATTTTTGAATTAGAGCAACACGTTCTTTTACGCGTTTTATTACATCGTTAGAATTTTCACCTTTAAGCATCATTACAATACCACCAACAGCTTCGCCTTTACCGTCTTTTGTAAAAGCACCGTAGCGTAAGAAACTTCCGTATTTTACTTCGGCAACATCACGGATAAATATTGGTTGCCCGTTTATATTAGCAACCAATGTATTACGCACATCATCCAATGAGCGCATTAAACCTTCGCCTCGTATAAAGTTTGCCTGATGATTTTTTTCAATATATGCACCACCCGTATTTTGATTATTTTTTTCAAGTGCTTCAAAAACATCAGTTATGGTTAATCCCATGCTGCGAAGCTTATCCGGATTAATAGATACTTCATATTGTTTTTCGCGTCCACCGAATGAATTTACTTCAACAACCCCCGGCAACATAGCCATTTGTCGTTTTACAATCCATTCTTGAATAGTACGCAATTTCATATCATCATATAAAGAGTCATAACCCGGCTGAACCTCCAGCGTATATTGATAAATTTCGCCCAAACCTGTACTAATAGGTGCCATAAAAGGCTCGCCAAAACCTTCGGGAATATTTTCTTTTACTTCGTTTAAAGCTTCGCTAACCAACTGACGGGGCAAATAAGTACCTGCATCATCCTCAAAAACAATGGTTACAACGGATAGTCCGAAACGTGAAATACTACGTATTTCAACCACATCGGGCAAATTAGCAACAGCCAGCTCTACCTGATAGGTTACAAAGCGTTCAATGTCTTCGGTGCCCAAATTGGGCGCAGTGGTAATTACCAGTACCTGATTATTGGTAATGTCAGGAACGGCATCAACCGGCACTTTGGTCATGGAATATATCCCGCCAATGATTAAACCGATAGTCATCAGCCATATTAGTGCCTTGTTCTTTATAGAAAAGGAAATTATACTATTTATCATATATTTAAAATTTAGAAATAATGTATTTTTAGAGTTTTGGATATCCCTGAGGATTTCAAAACGTTTATACTAAAATGTATCAATAATTTAGTATATAAATAATATGTTGTGTTTTAACAAATATTCAAAAGCTTCCGAAAACTTTTGAACGTCAGTTAGAAGTTCAAAACGTCTATAAATAATATGTTTAGTTCGGATAAATATTCAAATATCTTAAAGGACGATTTGAGGTTTAGGCAGGTGAGCCTCTTGATGGAGTATTTTCAATACAAACAAAATAATTTGGAAAGAAATCTTGTCCGAAAAAAGGTAATTTAGAGCATGTTTTATTTTGAATTTCAAAATCGGCATTCAATAAAACATCATTTTGAAAAGAAACAGATTTAAAAATTCTATAATTAGGGTTTGAAAAAACCTCATTGTCAATAATTTCGTCTAAAAGATGACAATAAACGGTAGATTGATCAATTTCGTTTTCAGTGTGATGCTCTGTAGTTTCACACTCTATATTAAAGAACTGGTAATAAGGAAAAACAGCATGTGTAAATACAGCTAACCCAATGACTAGAAACACATATATAATGCTATTTTTTATTACTCTCTTCATTCTTCATTTAAATTCAGGGACAAATATAGAAAAAAATAAATGCAACCGGGTTGCATTTATTTTTGAGGTGGTGTAACCGGACAAATATAATGGAAGGATTAGAGAAAAATATCTTTAAAATGATATACTTATGTTTGTAAAGTTCCTTAAATTTGTTAGATATACACATGTAATTCTAATCTTATGAAAATAATAATATGCTTGATAGAACGATTGTATTTACACAATTATCCATTTACTAAGCAAAACAACAATTGTCTTAATCTTTGTTATAGCCTTAACTCTTTTTCAAATGTATAATTTAATATTTTTAAAAATATTATCCAAAGGATTTTGTGCTATATAGGTATAGCTTAGTGTTTCGGTATTTTATGTTTTACATATTTCCGTAAAATAATTGTTTGCTAAACGGATATTTGTAAAATATTGATTTCTATTGGTATAAATTTTATATTTATGAAAAATATGCAAAATACTCAAAAAACATTTTGGTATTAATTATTTGTTTCCCGTATGGAAATTCCTTATGTAAGCCCCAATGACAATTTAGGTACAGGAAAATGGACGTAACTAATAGTGCATCCCTACTGGATTTATACTTGACTGTTTTTTTACGGATATTATCCAAAAAATCACCCACATATTTATTGTTTGCTGCCGCAATAGGGACAAAATTTATATTGTTCGTCAAGATATTTGTTGCATTTTTTGCAATACTTAATTTCTTCGACAAGCGATTTAACCGGAATACTTGTTTTTAAGGTAAAATTATCAGGAATTTCTCTTAAAAAACTCGATTCATTTCCTTTTTCGGTGAGTAAATAGAGTTCATCTTTGGCGCGTGTAATTGCAACATAGAATAAGCGGCGTTCTTCTTCCAATAATAAATCGTGTTGCGATTCTTTAACGACTTGATATATACGATCTTCCATCCAAATATCAGGAAAACCACCTTTCCCTTCGGTTAGCCCGATAATAAATACGGCTTTTGCTTCCAAGCCTTTTGCCGCATGAATGGTTTTTGCCGAAACACGTATATTTTCTAAACGAAACCTATCGCGATATGGAAGAAACATTTTACTGCGGCGGTATAAAAACAAAATATCTTCTTTACGGTAGCCTTTTTTGTATAATTTTTTAACTTGTTTACAGGCATAATTTATATTTTCGTCAATATCGCTTCCGGCATATACAATGATTTTTTTATCGGATACTTTTAGTGATTTTATAGTTTTTTCAACTTTGTATTTGTTTTTTTTTATTACTTCGTTACTTGCACCAACAATATTTTGCGTACTGCGATAATTCGTACTTAACTTAATTGTTTTGGCATTTTCGAAATGATGATGAAAATTGATGATATAATCAACGTTTGAACCTCTAAACCCATAAATACTTTGCCAGTCATCGCCCACACAAAACAATTTATTATTTTCCGTTAAAAGCAATTTT
Organism: Bacteroidales bacterium; assembly: GCA_027083715.1. Lineage (GTDB taxonomy): Bacteria > Bacteroidota > Bacteroidia > Bacteroidales > NBLH01 > NBLH01. The sequence continues at coordinate 769 of JALWNR010000600.1, read as the reverse complement.
ATAAGTTCCACTTGTAAATTATTTACATCCTGAAACTCATCTACTAAAATATATTCAAATTTATTCCTGAATTTATCGGCAATTTCCGGTCGTTTTTTAAAAAGCGATATGGTTTTAATAATCATATCGTTAAAATCGAGGTATGATTTATCGGTACAATAGGCTTTATATTTATTAACAATAGGAATAGCCAGTTTATAAAAATCGCGTACTCTTTCGTGCTGGTCTTTGAGTGCTTTTTTTAGCACTTTTTCGGTTTTTTGATTTTCAACTTTTATCATGTCGATAACGCGCATGGTTTGCCGCAAAAAATCGCTGATTTCTTTATGATAATATTTAAATTCTTCTTCAAAAGATATTGCTACTTGGTAGTTATAAGCCGCCGGTAAACGATTTTTTACAATACGTTCTAACACAAGATTAAATAATGCACTGTCTTTTGTTTGGGATTCAAATGTTTTAACCAGCAATTTACCGGCTATTTTAAACTGAATTTCTTTATTTTGCATCGGATAGCTTTTGCTGCTGATATGCTCGATGTATAAATCGGCTTCGGGAATAAAAAAATCAGGATGAAAATCAAAATCGCGAAAATTAACCTTGGGTTCGTATTCAAATTTAATACTGTGTCGAAAAAGCCAGTCGGCAATAAATTGTTCCGATTTTGAACGAACTTTTGTACCGTTTAAAGAGGTGTATGGTTTTCCGTGTTTAGGATAATATTTTTTGCTTTTATCAATGTGTATTTTATCCACAAAATAATCTAAAA
>JALWNR010000599.1 GCA_027083715.1 Bacteroidales bacterium | reverse complement strand
AGTACTGAGCGTTTTTTCCATTTCTTTGATTCTCAGGATGAGCAAATAATTTTCAATACTTCACAAATTCCGGTAATTTGTATTAATCCGGTTACGGTAAAAAAAGCTTCATGGCATTAAGTCATAATCTTAGCCTGTAGAGGCTGAATATAGATAAAAACAATCAAAATACAATGTATCGCACTCCGTACGGAGTGCGATAGTCATCAAATTATCTTTGATATACCCACCACCGACAAACTATTACATTCGCAGTGTTATTTGTATAAATTAAAGATATTAAATTGATTATAAGTTTTCAAAGTAACACTAAATATTATATAAATCAGTTTTTTTTCTATTCTTAAAATGAGGAGCATCGCCCCATTCTCCATATCCAATATCATCACCTGAAATACCAATGCGTGCTTCCAAACAATTAGTACATTCATCAGCGCCTTCATCAATACAAGGCTTATTTTCGTAGAGCTGATAATCCTCTCTATTAATTGTAGGAGTAATATTAGGCATAATAATGTTTGCACCAACTTTTATTGCTTTTTCTCTACCAATTGGGTCAATTGCTTGTAAAGCGGTTGCAGCAGCAATATTTATATCTTTCATCATTATACGCAAAATAGCAATCATTTTCAGTGTCAATATAAAACGTTCTTCTAAAGGAAGAAGCAAAAGACGATGATGATACAAAGGAGTTTCTGTATGTTCTATATAGGGTCCCATACCTACCATATCCACATCAAATGCTTTAAAAAAAAGTAAATCATCAGCTAAATGTTCAAAAGTTTGAAAAGGCAACCCTATCATTACACCTGTACCTGTTTGATAACCAATTTTTTGTAAATCATACAATGCTTTTAAACGAGTATCAAAATCATGTTTGGCATTTTGCGGATGTATTTTATAATAGAGTTCTTTATTACTTGATTCAATACGCAATAAATAACGATGTGCGCCTGCATTATACCATTTCTTGTAAGTTTCACTACTTTGTTCGCCCAATGAAATGGTGATGCCTATTTTACCATTAGTAATATTTTTTGATTTTATCAGTAATTGTTCAATACGCTCAATAAATTGTTTATCCATTCGTTCGCCCGACTGAAAAACTACTGATCCGTAATTATTATCATAAGCAAATTTAACAGCTTGCAGAATTTGTTCATCGCTAATGTCATACCGCCTAACATTTTTGTTACCTGCACGTATTCCGCAATAATAGCAATCTTTTGCACAAATATTTGAAAATTCAATTAATCCGCGATAATAGGTTTTTAAACCAACATATTCTTTTTTCACTTCATTTGCTTTAGCAAAAAGTAACTGTCGCTCCTCCTTATTGGTTTGTAGCAATTTAACAATATCTGCCTTACTGAATTTTTCCTTTTTAAGTATTCTGCTTATTCTATCACTCATAATTTGCGGATAAGGATTTCTACAAAGAAACTATTTTATTACGACAAAAAAAATGAGAAAAATCAGTTTTACCTTAACCGTAATAATTACCTTCGGTGATGTGCTTCGCAGTTCATAAAATTATCTTTAACTGTAACAACTCACTTAACATACTGATAATAAAAACATTACAACAAACCTATAACAAAAAAGGTAATTTTACGGATTTAAGGTATTATAAAATATTACTGAATTGCTTTGTATAATTCTATAATATCCTTTTCTGAGTGTAAAGCCGACAATACAATGCGGGTATATCTTTCTGCATCGGGCGAAGGATAATTAAAAGCCGATATTTCAATATTATGAGATAACAACAAATCATAAAGAGCGTGATTTTGTGTTGAAAAAACCGGAAAATCAGCAAAAAATTTGAATTGATTTTTATCGGAAAGATGCTTTATAAAAAAGTGAATATTATTTTTTAATCGTTTACGGTTATGAGTATAAATTTGCGTTGATTTCAAAAATGCAGACAAATATGCAGGAATAATAGGAGAAGCACCTCCAAACAAACTACTTGTTTGCAATTTATGGATTATTTTTTTTGATGCTAAAACCACACCACCCGGTAAACCCCAAGCTTTGCCTAATGAACTAATAACAATTTTTTCTATATTATCATTGTCGGGCAGTTGACTAAATACACCTCCACCCTCTTTTCCCAAAATACCAAAACCATGCGAATCATCTATTATTAGTATAATTTTTTTATTTACAGCCAATTCTTTCACCCATGAAAATTCATATTTTTCAACGTTTAAGGGATTTAATGAATTGGATAGGATTACAATTGGTTTATCTGTTTTAGCATATTTTTCCAAAAGAATATTCTTCCAGTAAGCAAAACTTAAATTCTGATAATTATTTTCGGGCACAGATAAAGCAGGATGTGTATCAGGAGCATAGATAAACTTCTTGTTTTTATCCAAAATTTCAATTATTGCCAAACCTGATAGAGTCCCAGATGAAAACGTAAGTGCGGCTTCTGAACCTGAAATTTCAGCCAAACGATTTTCCGCAGCATGATACAAATCGGCAAAACTCCCCGATAAACGTGAACCGCCAAAACTGCTGCCGTATTTTGAAAGTCCTTCAATCAAATAAGCTCTATACTCTTGATTTTTTGTTATTCCAAGATAATCAGTTCCTTTAAAAACCAATGCTCTTCGTTTATTTTCCAGTTTTAATCCTTCCACTTATATTTATTATTTTCACTTAATATAATTTTTTCATTTTCTGTTAACCACGAAATTACCTTTAATAATTTATCCTCTTGATATTTACAATTCTCCAACAATTCTTTAAAACTTAATTCTTGTTCTTTTAATCGAGGTTTAATGCTGTTAAGAATTAAATCAAATTCATAGCTACTGAGTTCCAGTTTGTTTCGTTCTCTGCATACATCGCATTGCCCGCACCTTTTAGGATTGTTTTCATCAAAATATTCCAATAAAATTTGGCTTCGGCATTTGGTTTTAGATGATGCATAATGCAAAATTGCATGAATACGCTTACTGAAATTTCCTTTTCGTACTTCATAATTTTCTTTACTGATACGCAAGTTTTTCTGTTCCAAGCGTTCTTCTGTCCAAATTACAAATGGTATTTTTCTTTGTGGAATATATTTTACAATATTTATTTTATCCAATTGCTGTAAAAATTCATAAATAACTTCCACTTTGGTTTTTAATTGTTTGGCAATATAGTCTTCATCAATATTTATATAACTTGAAAATAAGCCTCCATAAGTACGCAAAACGGTTTTTATAAATATATCCATACTTTTATTTGCCACTTGCAGCTTATACAATTCAGGTTGCGGAACAATAAACATGAGCTTTGATGAAGTAAAAAAATCTTCTGAAAGTTCAAGATACCCATCATTTTGCAATAATTTTATAGCATTATACGTAGGCAAAGCCGGCAAACTGAATTTTGATATAAAATCACCAATTCTAAAATCAAGCATCCTTCCTTTTCCTGCACCAACAGGTAGTTCATAATAATTCCCTAAGGCTTCATACACCCTGCGGATAAAATCTTTCTCGGGAAAAGCATCAGAAATACGTTTTTTAAGTTTTGCATCATCCGATTTATGATATAAAAGTACGGCATATGATTTTTTCCCATCTCTTCCTGCCCGTCCGGCTTCTTGATAATAGGCTTCAAGACTATCGGGTAAATCGTGATGAATTACAAAACGTACATCGGCTTTATCAATGCCCATACCGAAAGCATTGGTTGAAACAATTACCCGAACACGACCGGTTTTCCATGCATTTTGTTTATAATCTTTTAACTTGTTTTCCAAACCCGCATGAAAATAATCAGCACTAATCTTATTTTGCTGTAAAAAATAGGCTATCTCTTTTGTTTTTTTTCTATTCCGAACATAAATAATTCCGCTACCTCTAATTGAAGTAATTATTTTCAGTAAATCTTTGAGTTTATCTTCGGTTTCACGCACAAAATAAACCAAATTTTCGCGTTCAAAACTTTTGCGAAAAACATTTTCTTCTTTAAAATGTAAATTTTTTTGAATATCGGCAACAACCTCTTTGGTAGCCGTGGCAGTTAAAGCCAAAACCGGAACATCCGGCAAATGCTTGCGAATTTCAACAATTTTCAAATAAGCCGGACGAAAATCATAACCCCATTGCGATATACAATGGGCTTCGTCCACAACCAATAAATTGATATTCATTTTTTGCAAACGAGCAAGAAAAATATCGGTACTCAGCCTTTCCGGAGACACATATAAAAACTTATAAGCACCATAAATACAATTGTTTAGAACAATATCAATTTCATGATAAGTCATTCCTGAATAAATTGCAGCAGCTTTTATTTTTTGTTTTTTCAAATTTTCCACCTGATCTTTCATAAGAGCAATCAGTGGAGTAATTACTAAACACAAACCTTCATTCAGCAAGGCAGGCACTTGAAAAATAATGGATTTTCCACCACCGGTTGGTAATAAGCCAAGCGTATCTTTCTTTTCTTCATCCACAGAGCGAATTATTTCTTCCTGCAATTCACGAAAAGAAGTGTATCCCCAATATTTAACCAATATTTGCTGATATTTATTCAAAGAAATGCCACTAAATTTTTAGCATGAGTATTCACAAATATATTCAAATCAGTTTAAGCTAAAAGTCATACTTAACATGACTTATTTGACTACGTGCTACACGATATTCCAAAATAATATCACTGATAATATTTTTTACGGGTTTAATTTTATCAATTAAAGCCGAATTTGTCCTATTTACAATTCACCCTCACGTAAATCACCTTCAAACATACCATTTTTTGCACGTGCTTTACCCAAAATTTTTTTTAATTCTTCTGCTGATTTTCCTTCGGCTTCTGCCTGAGCCACTTTTTGTGCAAAATCATTGTTTAATAAACGAACCGGAATAAGTTTCTTTAAAGCTAAACGTGTATCACCTTCGCTAGCACTCACAACTGCCTTTTTAAATGCAATATGTGCTGATGATTCCTCAGAAGCCACAAAACGACTACCCATTTGTACCCCATCGGCTCCTAAAATCATGGCTGCAAGCATGGCACGACCGGTTGCAATACCTCCTGCTGCAATTAGCGGTAAAACAGTTTTACTACGCACCAAAGGGGTTAATGTCAAAGTAGTACTTTCTTCTCTACCATTATGTCCTCCTGCTTCAAAACCCTCAGCTACAATAGCATCAACACCAGCATCCTCGCATTTAGCAGCAAATTTACTATTGGCAATTACATGAGCTACTTTGATACCTTCTGCCTGTAAAGTTTGTGTCCATGTTTTAGGGTTTCCGGCTGATGTAAAAACAATAGGAACTTTTTCCTCTATGATAATTTTAATATGTTCCTCAATATCAGGATAAATTAAAGGTAAATTAACTCCAAAAGCTTTATTGGTAGCTTTTTTTGTTTTTTGTATATGCTCACGTAAAACATTAGGATACATAGAACCTGCTCCAATTAAGCCCAATCCGCCGGCATTACTCACAGCACTAGCCAATTCCCAACCACTGCACCATATCATTCCACCTTGAATAATAGGATATTGTATATTAAATAAGCGACTTATTCTATTGCTCATAAACATAGATTTTTGATGATTCTTGTACAAAAATAGAGATAAAATTGGATTAACTGTAATAATTCATGAAATTCTCTTTACGCAGATACGAAGCCTGTTCCGATTTATCGGAAGCACCGAATTCCGCCGACATATCTTTATATTTTTCACAAGCTATGCTTGTAAAGAGAAAAGTTCAAGGAATTCGTAACGAAGTAGTATCTGTTCTGATTCATCGGAATGCGTGAAGAGAATTTCAAGCAACACCTAACCGCAATAATTCATGAAATTCTCTTTATGCAGATACGAGGCACCGAATTCCGCCGACATATCTTTATATTTCAAGGAATTCGTAACGAAGTAGATGCGTGAAGAGAATTTCAAGCGACACCCAAGTTTGAGTGCGTTTGTTTCGTGATAAAACTCACTTAACGCACTGACAGTAAATATATTGCAACGCAACTATAACAAAAGCGGTGAATTTTGCGGGCTAAGCTTTAGCCCCATGAGCCGAAGGTGAATAAATTTAAGTGCGCTTGTTTTGCGATAAAACTCATTTAACGTATTGGTAATAAGCATATTCTAGTGTAACTGTAACAAAAGCGGTGAACTGCGAAGCACCTCACCGAAGGTAATTGCGGGTTAAGGGTATTAAAAATAGCCCGATGCTAAAGCATCGGGTATTATCCTCTATTCTAAACCATAGCCATTAACATTAATCCTTCTAGCGCACAATTTTTATTACACCACCACCATTATACGAATGATATTCACCATTATACATAGCATCGGCACCTACGGGACCCATTTGGAATGTTCCGGGGGTAACAGCACGCACCATATAATAAAAATATTTGGTTTTAGTTCCCACTGCTGTAAAATAATTAATCCGGTCATCACGAATATCCATATATTCAGGATAAGATTTATTTTTAATCCAATTCATACCGGCAACAGAACTAATACGCGGATTTTCAATTTCAAATCCGGCAGGTAAAATATCACTAATTACTACATTTTCAATAGTCATTCCACGTAAACTCTGCAAACTTATACGTATTACAATTAAATCATTTTGCTTAAATGTATTACCTGAAATAATTGTTCCGGTACGGTCATAAAATGTCCGGCGAACACGCAAGTAGTTATCTTCCTCTTTATACGAACCATCGGCAGCAATACCCTCAGCTTCCCAGAAATAATAGAGTTTGCCTTTACCTTTGGTAGTTACATTTATATTATCGCCGACAAGTTGTTTACTGCTCAAACTTAAAGTTCCCTTTTTATAAGTAGAAATCAGGCGATTATTTACCATAATTTTAGCTGTAAGGTCTGCTTTACTTGCATTTTGAGCAATCTTTCCCATTGCTAAAAATGCGAATACACGTTCTTGTGTATTCATCCAGCGTGCTGCGCGCATATTTTCGGATAAAGCACGTGCCATACTACCAATTTCCTGATTATCCGGATCTACTTCAAGCAATGCATAAAGCGATATTGCCAAATCTCTGATTGGCGAATAAAAACTGCCGCCAGATACTTTATTGGATGTTTCTCCGGCATAAGCCGGTGGTAATATTTGTGCATATTTCTTTTTGTCTCCTGCCAACGCATAAGCTGCTGCCAATAAGTATTTTGAGTCTAAACTTAATAAATCTCTACGCGATTTATAATAATTCATCGTAGAAATGTTGGGTTTACCCATAAGCGCCATAACATATAAAGAATAAGCAACTTCCTTAGGAGCAATTTTTTTATTTAATGTACCGTTGTATCTGTAATTTATGGTCTTTCTATTTTTTAATTTAGTTTTCAGATATTTATACAACTTATCTAGCATGGTTTTATCAACCTGGTAACCTGCTTTTTGTGCTTCAACTAAGAAATGAGCCGCATATACACTCCCCCACCATGTTTCTTGTCCGTATCCTGGCCAATAACTCATAGCACCATTATATAATTGCATTAATTGTAATTTTCTGATGGCTTCTTTAATATAGTAATTAGGGTCGCCGGTCGATTTCTTACCGAGGGATTTAACCAAATCAGCATAATAAAGTTGTGGAAATGCTTTTGAAATGGTTTGTTCCACACATCCATAAGGATAGCCTAACAGATAATCTAAATGCTTAGAAAATTTAATCATTGGCGAATTACTCAGTATTAATTTTCGTTTAATGGTATTCGGCATAAACCGACCAAGATTCATATTAATTTGCTTATTGCTTCCTGCAAGAATATTGCCCGAACCACTTACTTTTTGCAAAGGCGATGGTGGGCGAATACTTATATCGGTGGTGTTTGTATAATTCTTCCCGCCAACTGATACATTTACTTTAACGGTAGCTTGCCCAATTGAAGGTACAACTGCTAATTTCAAATACATTTGTTTTTCTGAATTTGCAGGAATATTAATATTTCCGCTAACAGCATCCAACATTTTAATATTTTTACCAGTATTAATACCCAGAACACAATTCATCGGCTGATTTGTAGTATTACTTAATGTTAAACCCATTTCAACAGTATCTTTTGGGCTTAAAAACCGGGGTAATGCGGTACTGATAACTACCGGATCGGCAACTTTCATATGTGCCTCTGCCGAACCAAAAGCTTTGCCTTTATAAGCTACTGCCATTATTCGCAAATCGCCAGAAAATTCCGGAATTTCAATATCATAATAGGCTTTACCCGAATTATCGGTAGTAAGTACACCACTCCAATATGAAACCAGCTTAAACCTCTTGTTTGTCATTGGATTAATACGTTTTTCCAATTCACCTTCTCCACCACCTTCTATTCCGCTTTTCATAGCTATTTCAGGAAATAAGAAAGGATAAATATCATAAGATCTTACACCAAGAGCTCTTTTGCGATAGAAAAAACGGTAAGGATTCGGACTTTTAAATCCGGTTACTTGCAAAATACCTTCATCCACAATTGCCAGTGTTATGGGTGTATTAGGTGCTGATTTTACAGTAATGCGCTGTTTTGTGCGTGAATGAGATTTTTCGGCAGCCATAATACTGACACTCAGTTTATTAGCAGAGTTTTCAACAAGAACAGGTACGTATCCGTGTGCTACGGTTAAAGGAATATCCGATACATCGTGTGCTTTAATCAATGTAGCCGAAATATATACATTAGGTACAAAATCATCTGTAATTTTCAAATCGAAAGCAGCAGAACGTTTATCTGTATTTAAATAAAAATGACGATTTACATTTTTTTGTTCAAGGGTAAGCAAAATTTTACCCGAAAAAGGAGTTTTAAGAATAACATGAGCTTTATCGCCTACCTTATACTTTTCTTTATCTAATTGAATATCAATATATCCTTCGGTATTTACTGCAAACGAACTTGTGGTAGTACTTCCCCAACCATAAGCATAGAAAGTTTGTGAAACATAGGTTTTTGTTCCTACTTTTGCAATTCTAATTTCGTATTTTCCGGATGTTTTCGGAGTGAAATTAAATACAGTATTATCTCCTTTAAAATTAATCAATTTGTTTTGTAAAACTACCTCTTGATGTTCTGATTTATAGCGATAATAACTACCTGATTTTGCCAAAACTGTACGGTATTCATGTTTAATTAATTTTAGTTGTGCCTGTACATTTGACAGGGCATTATCGTTTTTATCCACTGCAATGAGCGGAATTTTCATCATTTGATTGGTTTTATTATAATAATCATTAATTTTAATACCCAAAAAAGCATTTTGAGTATAAACATTTACCACTTTTTTACGATTTACCGGACGACCTGTTTCATCAAATACAGTAATATAATAATCGGCTTGCAGTAATCCCATATTAGCATAAGTAACCGGAAATTTATATGTTTCAACAGCAGCGCCTTGCTGATTAGTTTTTCCTTTACGTACATTAGAACGGAAATAATTGCTTCCGCCTTTAATCGTAAAATTGTAGTCATAATATTTTTTTGAATAAAAATATTTTCGTTTAATATTTTGCTGTATTTCATATTTACGATTTGCAGCAGGTGGTCCAAAAAGATTATTTACCTGTAAATTTATTAATAAAACATCTGATAGGCGAATATCTTTTTTATTGGTAGTAGCTTTTACTTTAATCCTATCCGGAACAAATTCTTCAACTTTTATCCTAATCGAATTCAAATATACATTAGTCGTTGTATATACTTCGGCAGTGTATCCTCCCGTAGGAGCAGCTTGCGGTAATTTTATATCAGCACTAAACGAACCAAATTTATCCAATGTTTTTTTTAATGTTACAAATGTTTTACCGTTAGGTGCAATTAATTTAAGTTTTAAAGGAATTTCACCGGGAATATTCCAATTATCATCACGTAAGATAGTTGCCAGATGTATAGTTTCACCCGGACGATAAATATCTCTTTCGGGATAAATATAAGCATCGTAACCACTTAAATTATCAGTTCGTCCGGCAATCTCGAAGCGTGATGTACCAATTGCAGTTTTTGAATAAGGTAAATAGTTAAAATCATTATTTAAACGGGCGGTAATCAATGCCGGAGTAAAACCCGGTAAATTATTTTCATTTAGATTAAAAATTGCAACACCCTGATTATCTGTATTTACTTTTCCTAATGATTGATTATTTTTGCCAAATACCTCAATTTGTACTCCCGAAAGAGCTTTGGCTGTTTTTATCGAGTTGGCAAATATAGTTATTTGATTTTTCCCTTGCTTTGCAATTAATCCAATATCTGAAATAGAAACAATTTTGCGGTCTTTTAACCAATATTTATCTTTCGAGCTAATTTCAATAACATAAATTCCCTCCAGATTTGCTACTTTATCGGTAAAATCCATTTTAAAAAGTCGAGAACTATTTATCTTGGGTAAAGAGGCTGTTTGTATGCTTTTTTTCCAAACCACATCACCTAAATTGCCCGGATCATTCACCGAACTATAATAATCATCATAATAATAATCATTGTATGATGAACCGCTTGAATATTGCAACAAATTATTTTTATATACTTTATATATTTTAACTTCCACTTCGGGAATACTTACGATACGCACTTCAATATTTTTATGCCCGTTGGCACTTAAATATTCAGCTTTTTGATTAATAAATTTGATATCAGGTTCAATGGTTCCAAACGAAATTTCTTCGGTATATTCGTATTTAAGTTTTCCGCCCATTGTACCGGTTAATCCTTCTTTGATATTAATTACATAGGTTTTTGCAACATCAAAATCATCACTTTTAATAATAATTTGTCGTCCTTTTACTTGCGCTGTATAATTAACTGTAGGCATAATTTCAATAAAAGAACGAATATTTGCAGGCGATATATCTTGAGTTGCAGTAACCGTAATTGTACCGGTAAACCCATCGTGTTCTGCTATAATTTTATCAATTTTAAAATCCTGAGGGTCAATTATCCGAGTTGTTTTTACTATATCGCTCATCCCAACCGAAACATTGGAAACATTTATACCTTTTTTTAGGATTAATTGTACTTCATGTGATTTATTATCTTTTGGAAAACCGGTCATATAAAGTGAAATTTTATTGGAATGTTCATGCCCCAGCAATTCCACTTCTTTTATTTGATTATCTATTTTTATACTTAAATGATTTTTTAAATCGCGCGGATTTATTTTATAATTAAAATCTAAATCAAACCGTACAACCTCTCTATTTCCGGCAATAGGTAATTTTGCATAATAGGCGTTAAACTGTTCCAAGTTAAGATAGGGTGTATGAAAATTCAGGTTTTCATCATCTTCAACAATTAAGCCGGCTGCATCTTTATTAAAACTAGCACTATATTGTGTTGCAGGTCGTAAAAATCCATAAGGAGAAAAAACCAATTCACGTGGTGATTTCCATTTGAATTTACCTTTAAGAGCCGGTTCAAAAACTATGTATTGAGTGGTATCCCAAGTTCCAACTTTATTTTCGGGAACAATATCCTGATTAAACTCAAAATGCAAATTAGCACCCATTGGAACAATGCTTTTATAATTAGATAGCTTTACCTGAACAGTATTGCTACAATAGGGTAAAATGGTTAAAGATAGAATTAGAAAGGCGATAATTTTTTTCATAACAGTCTGATTTATATTTGTTAACAGGTTTTATTTTGCTTTTAATTAATAATTTCTCCTGAAAATAGCAGTCTATGTAAAAATACAAAAATTTAGCGGAAGTTTTGCGGAGTTTTGATAAATAAATAAAAATTAGGGATAGTTTGATATAAAATAAATTATTAATAATGAATATTGTAAGTTGAATGTTCAATGATTTTTAAGGCATGATAATTACCT
>JALWNR010000598.1 GCA_027083715.1 Bacteroidales bacterium | reverse complement strand
ATGAATTTTTAATCCACCTACAAAACAAATCTAACTAATACACTAATGACCAATATACTAATGTCTAATATACCAATGACTAATATACTAATTTAATGATTTAAAAATATTATTATGAAACGTAACTACGGCAGTGTTGTCTTAATTTTTGTAACATTTTTTATTATATCTTTTTTAACCAATATTTTGGGCGCTTTAAACCCAAGTGTTTCAAAAAGTTTTGACCTGACAGAAACGATGGCAGGTTTTTTACCCTTTTCGTTTTTTATTGCTTACGGAGTGATGTCGATACCATCGGGAGTAATTTTAGAAAGATATGGTGCGAAAAAAATGATGCTTGCAGCTTTTGTTTTGGCTTTTTTGGCATCTGTTCTTTTTGCGGGACTACCTTCTTTTGGTCTTTTCCTTTTTTCTTTGTTTACCATAGGAACGGGCATGGCGATATTGCAAGTTGTTATTAATCCCTTATTGCGTGTTGCCGGTGGCGAAGAGCATTACGCTTTTAATTCGGTAATTGCCCAATTGATTTTCGGTGCGGCATCTTTTGTCAGTCCTCAGGTTTATTCATGGTTGGTTACCGGAATTGCACAAGCACCTGAGCAGCAAAGTAGTGTTATCCATTTTATTGCAGCTTTTGTTCCGGCAAATATGTCCTGGGTTTCCATTTATTGGATTTTTGCCGTGCTTAGTTTGCTGATGTTGGTATTGATTTTTGCACCTAAATTTCCCAAAGTGGAATTAGCAGACGATGAAAAAGCCGGTACCAAAGAAAGTTATGTAGAGTTGTTTAAAAATAAATTTGTCATTCTGTATTTCCTTGGCATTTTTGCTTATGTAGGTACCGAGCAAGGCATATCCTACTGGATGTCGAAATTTTTACAAATATATCATGGACTTGATTATGAAACCATAGGTGCTGATGCCGTAGGCAATTTCTGGGGTTTGATGACTATCGGCGGCATTCTTGGCTTGGTGTTGCTGAAAATTATGGATAGTAAAATCGTATTAAGATTATTTACGCTGGCAGCAATTATCAGTTTGGGTTTTGCTTTATGGGGTAATGCAAATATTGCGCTTTATGCTTTTCAAATAAGCGGTTTTTTCCTGTCGGTAATGTATCCGATTATTATTTCTTTGGCGCTAAATTCGGTAAGTAAGCATCACGGTTCTTTTGCCGGTATTTTAATGACCGGAATTATGGGCGGTGCCGTGGTACAGTTGCTTATCGGTTTTATAAGCGATATTACTGATTTAAAAACCGGTATGATGTTCAATTTTGTTACCCTTGCTTATATTTTAAGTATAGGATTTTGGGCAAAACCCATTATTTCTAATAAAACCATCAGTTTAAAAAAGAAAGAAAAATAGCTATGTATATACCCGATGAAAATAAAATTATTGGTGTGGACCTTGGTGGTACGAAAGTACAAGCCGGACTTGTAAAAGGAGGAAAAATTTTAGACAGAAAATACCGTTTAATTCCGGCAGATAGCGAAAATCCCGAGGAAATTATCGATATAATATCCGGAGTAATTGCCGAACTTTTTAATAAAGATATTGCCGGCATAGGAATAGGTGTTCCCAGCCTTGTGGATAGAGAAAAAGGCATTATTTATCATGTGCAAAATATTCCATCCTGGCAAAATGTTCCTTTGGCAGATATTTTACAAGAGCGTTTTCATGTTCCTGTATTTTTGGATAACGATGCCAATTGTTTTGCTTTGGGCGAGTATCGTTTTGGGGCAGGGCAGGGCTGTGAAAATTTTGTAGGATTGGCATTGGGCACCGGAATGGGTGCCGGAATTATTACCGACGGGCATTTACTTAAAGATGCCAATTGCGGTTCCGGCGAGTTTGGTTCAATTCCGTACATGGATAGTATTTATGAAGATTATTGCAGTGGAAAGTTTTTCAAGAAATTTTATTCAATAAATGGTGAAAATTTGCTTAAAAAAGCGGAAAATGGAGATGAAGAAGCGTTTCAGGTGTTTAAGGAGTTTGGATTTCACCTTGGCAACGCCATAAAAACCATTATGTTTGCAGTTGATCCGCACAAAATAATAATTGGTGGTTCGGTTGCTTCTTCGCGCAAGTATTTTGAACAAGCGATGCTTGAAAGTATAATAACTTTTCCTTATCCGGAATCGGTTGAAAAACTGGAAATTAAGTTTACGGAAACGCCAAATATTGCTATATTTGGTGCAGCGTCGTTATATTACGACCGGGTAAATGTATAAACTTAAAAACCTGTTATGGAAAAAAAAGCTATCATAGGTGTGGCTCTTGGAGGGAAGAAACTTTTATCGGGAAAAGTTCTTAACGGGAATCTGATTAAAAGCAATTCTTATACAATTAATAATCGAGGTACAGAAGAAGAAGTATTATCGGAAGTAATTAATTCGATTTCTGCTGTTTTTGATAAGGATGTGGCAGGAATCGGGATTGGTGTACCCAGTTTGGTGGATGTTGTTCAAGGAATTGTTTATAAAGTACAAAAAATACCTGCTTGGCGCGAGGTGCATTTAAAAGAGATTCTCGAAAACCGCTTTGGTGTTCCTGTTTATGTAAATAATGATGCAAACTGTTTTGCAGTTGGTGAAAAGTATTTTGGTCAGGCTAAAAACTATGAGAATCTTGTGGGTTTAATCCTTGGTTCGGGAGTAGGTGCCGGAATTATTTTTAAAGGACATTTGTATTCGGGTACCAATTGCGGCGCCGGTGAATATGGTTCCATACCTTATCGTGATCATGATTTTGAGTACTATTGTTCCGAAGCATATTTTGAGGAAAAATACGGTTTAAAATACGATATTTTGCTTAAAAG
>JALWNR010000597.1 GCA_027083715.1 Bacteroidales bacterium | reverse complement strand
AAAATCAAATCATTAAGCACTGTTTTGATTTTACACACGAACACACCGCTGCAAATGTTGTAAAAACACACAAAAAAGAATATTCAATTAATGCTGATGCTACCGGTTCAGCAGCAACACGTTATAGCGGAACCAGAACCATCACGGCAGATAGTTTTAATGGCTCTTACAGACTTCGTGAAGCAGGACGCGGAAACGGTATTGAAACTTATGATATGAATACCGGAACCAATTACAGCAATGCTGTTGACTTTACAGACAACGATAATAACTGGACTGCTGCTGAATTTGACAATACAGCCAAAGACAATGCAGCACTTGATGCTCATTGGGGTGCTGAAATGACTTATGATTATTGGTTACAAAAGCACAATCGTAACAGTTATGATAATAACGGTGCAGTCATAAAAAGTTATGTTCATTATGATGTAGCTTACGATAATGCATTCTGGAATGGTTCTGTAATGACTTACGGTGATGGTAGCGATACTTATTTTGATGCACTTACTTCATTGGATGTTGCAGCCCACGAAATTGGTCATGCTGTTTGTACAAACACTGCTAACCTTACTTATTCTTACGAATCAGGAGCTATGAACGAAGGTTTCTCTGATATCTGGGGAGCTTGTGTTGAGTATTTTGCAGCTCCTGAAAAATCAACTTGGTTAATTGGTGAAGACATTGAAAGAAGAGCCGGATATGCAGCACTTCGTTCAATGAGTGATCCTAAATCATTAGGACAACCGGATACTTACCAAGGAACAAACTGGGCAACAGGTACAGCTGACAATGGCGGAGTTCATACAAACAGTGGAGTATTAAACCATTGGTTCTACATTCTTTCTGTAGGAAAAACAGGAACAAATGATAATGGAAACAGTTACAGTGTTACCGGAATAGGAATCGACAAAGCAGCCGCTATTGCTTTCCGCGCAGAAAGTGTTTACCTGACTGCAAACTCACAATATGCTGATGCAAGAACAGCAGCTATCCAAGCCGCAGAAGACTTATACGGAGTTGGTTCAAATGAAGTTATTCAAACAACCAATGCATGGTATGCAGTAGGTGTTGGTGCAGAATATGGAAGTATTGCTTATTGTGCTTCACAAGGAAATAATTCCAGTTACGAATGGATTTCCAAAGTAACAATCGGAACATTTAGTAACTCATCAGGTGCTGCCGGATATACTGATTTTACAGCTCAAACCGTTGACTTAACCTCAGGACAAGCATACTCTGTAAGCTTAGTTCCCGGATTTGCAAGCACTGCTTATAATGAATACTGGAAAATTTGGATTGATTTTAATAAAGATGGTGACTTCTCCGATGCCAATGAACTGGTATTTGACGCAGGTGCCTTAAGTAATACAACTGTTACTGGAACAATGAATATTCCTACTGTGGCAGATGTTGTTACCAGAATGCGTGTTTCTATGAAGTACAATGCAGCTCAAACCGAATGCGAAGCATTCAGCTATGGAGAAGTTGAAGATTATACTGTAAATATTACAGCAGGAACTGCTGATACACAAGCACCAACTGCTCCAAGTAATTTAACATCAGCAAATGTAACCGAAACAACAGTTGATTTAAGCTGGACTGCTTCTACCGATAATGTTGGTGTTACTGGATATGATGTTTACAAAGATGGTATTTTATATAGCTCTGTTACAGGTACAACTGTTGGAGTTACCGGATTAACAGGTTCTACAAGCTATGCTTTCTATGTTAAAGCAAAAGATGCAGCGGGAAATGTTTCAGCTGCCAGTAATACAGTGAATGTTACTACTGCTGCACCGGCAGGAGGAGGTATTCCTACGGGATATTGTGCCTCACAAGGTAGTAACTCAAATTATGAGTGGATTGATTTAGTTCAGTTAGGAACAATAAACAACACCAGTGGTAACGATGGTGGATACAAGGACAATACTAATTTATCCACCAATTTATCAGCAGGAACACAATACACTATATATATAAGCGCAGGGTTTAGCGGATCTAGTTACACAGAATATTGGCAAGTATGGATTGATTATAATCGTGATGGTGATTTTGCAGATGCCGGTGAACTAGTTGTTAGCGGTTCATCAAGCAGTAGCGCAACATTATCAGGTACTTTTACAGTCCCAACAACAATTAGTGCCGGTACTACCAAAATGCGTGTTACTATGAAGTATAACTCAGCTGCCACATCTTGCGAAACATTCTCATATGGTGAAGTTGAAGATTATGCAGTAAATTTATCAACTACTGCATTTGCCGGAAATACTTTCAATGGTATTATTAATGCTAATGAACTTGGTAATGAAGCTGCTTCATACACTATTTATCCTGTACCCGCAACAAATTATTTGAACATTGAAGTTCCAACGGAAACAGACTTGGGTATAACTATCTATAACTCTTTGGGAGCTGTTGTAAAAACAGAAATTTTAAGCGGTATTAATCAAATTAATATTTCTGATTTACCAGCAGGTACTTATACTTTGAAATTAGACGATGGTAATAAACAAACATTTAAAAAGTTTATTAAAAAGTAACCTACTTACTTTCTAATCATGAAAAAGCCTACTTTAAAAAGTAGGCTTTTTTTATGCAGATAAGTGTCAAGAAAATTTAAATTTTCTTGACATAGCTTATTTAAAGCACTTTTTGAATAATAATTTTGTACTTTATCTAAACAAAAATAAGAGAAAAATGAATGAGCTTAGCCAAAAAGTTTAGTGCAATAAAGAACACTAAAACAACCCATCAAACAGAAAATAATTTATACTCAAAATGTTTTAATAGATTACAATTTTAAAAAAATAACTCCCTCTAACAG
>JALWNR010000596.1 GCA_027083715.1 Bacteroidales bacterium | reverse complement strand
GTTAAAGGAGTTAATCTCGGTTCTTGAAATAAAAGCAAACAAAAAGCTATAATTTGAGACCAATGTATTTAAATAAAATACTTTTACTTAAATAAGTTGTAAAAAAATTACTCTTTCTTAAAATTGAAAAGCATATGAAACATCTATAACAAATACTAAACCCATGGAAACTCTGCAAAGTAATCTCATGAGTTTGCACGCATTGAGTATTTAAGTCTGATGAGAATCCCCTGGTTAAGCTTTTAAATACACACAGGTCCTGGTTTATAGAGAAAGAAGGGGTACTATTCGTTCTTAAATCTTAGATAATTATAAAACTTTAAACAAACGAAACATTTTTTGCTGTGAGAAATATCTTAATTTATAATAGCTTATATAAACTATGGATTCATTTTTATTAACGAGTTCATTCGGTGCTACACATAAGCCTTTGAAGATAATTACTTCATAGTAAAAAATATTTACTCTTAGATTAAATAATATACACCCTAAAATCTACTGCAAAAATCATATTAAATTTCAAGCAAAATTAACTTTGCATTTGAAATGCTATTTTATTATTTTATTTAATAATCACTAAATCTTAAAAAAAACATGGAAACAGAAACAAGTTTATTAAAATCTCTAAAAAGTTTAGCAATTGATGATCCTTTTTTAGAGATACTAAAACCTAGTTCTTTGGCAGTTGACGTAACTAATATGTGTAACTTACATTGTAAACATTGCTTTTGGGTAAGAGATAAACATTTGTATCCCACAGAAACACGAGATGTTTTAGAAACTGTAAGAGCACTACTCAAAAAATTTCCAAGCATTACCAATATTTTGTGGTATGGAGGAGAACCTCTTTTAAACGAAACAACAAAAAATATTTTAGTTGAAGGATTTAAATTATTGAAGAGGAATAATGTAGTAATTACCAATGGAACAATTCCGCTGCCGGCATATAAAGAAAATGGAGTAAAGTATGGAATATCAATAGATGGAACAGAAGAACTGCATGACCAAATGCGCGGAAAAAATGTTTACAAAAAAATAAAAAAGAACATAAAAGAAGGTTTAGCCAAGGGAATAGATATTTCTATTAATTTCTGTATAAATTCACAAAACATAAGTTGCATTCCTGACTTTCTTGAAGAGTGGCACAAAACAGGAATTAATAAAATATATTTTACAATGTATGTCCCTGAAAAAGATGATACATCAGGTCTAGAATTAAGCGACAAGCAAATGGAAGAGTCATCCTTATTGCTTATGGAAATGAAAAAGAAATATCCGATCGTTGGAAATTCTTATAAAATGATTGAATTGCTTCATCCTAAATACAGTAAAGAGCTTGCCGAAAACTGTTTTATGAATGTTAATCTGTCAACAGAGCACAAATCCGTAACAACATTACACCTTGCCTATGATGGTACTATTAAGGTTCCATGCACTTATGGCACCGATGAAACCTGTGAAAAGTGCAGATCCATAACTCATGTAGCACTTTATGCATCAAAAGTATTAAAAGATAGAGAATCACTATATATGTTGTTAGACGGCTATCATAAAACATCTTAATAATTTTGCTTGATTTTATACCGATACGTTTTTAGTAATAAAAGCATATCGGTATAATTATTTATATTTTTTGCATATATCAATAATAATCTATCATTAATGGACTGGTTTTTGTTTTATATCAAAAAAAATCCTGTATTAATCAAATTTTATTGAATTTATTTTTATTACTTTGCAGCACTAATTGAGAAATTACTTAAGCTTATGCTCAGTCCTATAAGCAATTTGATAGAAGCATTTACCATTAATCTACAAAATAGTTACATTGAGCTTTTTGGACATCAAAAGCTAAACTATCTGTTAGTAATTAATACCTTAAGTGAACAAGCCCTCCAAACAATTGCTTTGAGCAATGCACCTTACCATGATGTTCATCACACTATGATGGTTACAGAAGTAAGTAATGAGATTTTAAAATCAAAAATGCTTTGCGAAAAAAAACTTTCGGTGCACGAATGGACTCACTTTATAATTGCTGCATTGTATCATGATATCGGATATATTCGCGGATTATGTGCCGGAGATAAAAATGGTGAATACGTTAAAAATTTGATGGGCGAAACAGTGAAAATTTCAGTTCAGGCAACCGATGCTGTATTAGCACCTTATCATGTGGACAGAGCAAAAGTTTTTGCAAAACAGGCATTAAAACGATATGGTTTTATTGATAGTACATATATTGAGCAACTTATTGAAAGAACGCGGTTTCCTGTTCCTCAAAAAAGTGAATATAAAGCTACTAATGATATGCCGGGCTTATTACGTGCTGCTGACCTGATTGGTCAATTGGCTGATATTCATTATTTAACAAAAAGTGATGATTTATATCAAGAGTTAAAAGAAAATGGAGCAGCAGATTTTTTTGGATATTCGGGAAGTAAAGATATTAAGCAAAAATTACCTGATTTTTTTAATAACAACGTAAGACCTTATATTTCTGATGCACTTGCATATCTTGGTAAAACAAAATCTGGACAAGAATGGGTTTATAATTTATTTTCTAATATTGAAAAAGTTAATTTTAGAGAATCACTATCTAAATAGTTATTTAATCACTACTTTTTTATCATTCCCCAAATAATTTTATAATAGTCTAAATAAATAGCTTTTCATATTAATTGTTTTGCATAAATTTACAAATTTAACCAATAAAATTATCTATTATGAAAATAACTAAACCAATCCTTTTTCTTA
This sequence comes from Bacteroidales bacterium, assembly GCA_027083715.1. GTDB lineage: Bacteria > Bacteroidota > Bacteroidia > Bacteroidales > NBLH01 > NBLH01. The sequence continues at coordinate 69 of JALWNR010000596.1, read as the reverse complement.
TTCTGCTTTTTTATTTTACCGTATTGCAAATTAATGCACAGGATATTATAAAACTGAATAACGGTAAAG
>JALWNR010000595.1 GCA_027083715.1 Bacteroidales bacterium | reverse complement strand
TTTTACCGATAATTTACTGCCAATTAATGCACGGATTGATGCTCGCGGCTCAAATGCTTGATAATAAGCACCCCGAACGGTGAAAGCCGAATAACGCAATCCGATATTGGCACTTATCGATTTTCCAAGACTAATGGTATTTTCTACATAAGCGGCATATTCATTGGCATAAATGTTTTTATTGCCGTAGGTTGTATCTAAATTTTGATTTTCCGGTCGATTGGAATTGGCTTTTTCTACCGATACGCCCGGACGGAATGTGTGGTTTATGTATTCTGCCCCAAATTTTAAAGTGTAATTGGGAACAGGCAGGTATTCAAAATCAATTTTTCCTGACAGGTCTTCAATGCCTGAGTCATACAGATAACTATAACTGTCCGTTAAGGTACTGTCACCTGTTGTTTCTTCGGAAGTATAATCCATTCCGGTTTCGTATTTATAATTGCTGTAAGTTAAGGTGGTGTTCGAGAATAGTTTATTCCCGAAAATATAGTTCCATCGCAAGGCTGCCGTATAGTTTGCCCAGTTTAGTGTGTTTGTTTGTTTTTCGGTAATGTTTGAGCCTTCTTCATCATATTTACTGTGATAATCATCTTTACCCATATAAGTGCTTAGGTATAAACGGCTTTTTTCCGAGAATTTATGATTGATTTTTCCTGTCAGGTCGTAAAAATAATAGCCCACCACGGCATCATCGGCAAAACTTTTTATAAAGGGACGTGAAAGTATATCAATGTACGTGCGGCGTGCGGAAACAATAAATGAGGTGTTTTCGTCTTTTATCGGTCCTTCGAGCATAAAACTGGCTGCTATCAGCCCCAAAGAAAAGTTGCCTTTCAGTTTTTGCGTATTGCCTTCTTTCATTCTGATGTCTAAAATGGATGAAAGCCGCCCTCCGTATTCGGCAGGGAAACCGCCTTTTATGAGTTTGATGTTTTTGATGGCATCGGTATTAAATACCGAAAAGAAACCGAACAGATGATAAACATTGTATATTTTAATGCCATCGAGCAGTATCAGGTTTTGATCGGGTCCGCCGCCGCGCACATACAAACCGCTGGTACCTTCACCTCCTGTGTGCACTCCGGGCATTAATTGCAGGGTACGCAGCACATCGGTTTCGCCAAATAGTACCGGCAGGGTTTTCAACTCTTTCATGGGCAGCTCCATTACGCTCATTTGTGGCGATTTCAGCTCGGTCTCGATTTTACTTTCCATCACCAAAACTTCTTCCAATTCGTTGTTTGAGCTTAATGAAATATTGATGAGCGTGTCTTTGCTTAAACGAAAGCTTTTCTTTTGGGTTTTATAACCTACAAAAGAGTAGCTGAGCGTTATGCTGCTTTCTTTTACCGTAAGGCTGTAAAAACCGTAATTATTGCTTGCGCTTCCTTGTCCGCTTTCTTTGCAATAGACCGTTGCGCCAATTAGTTTTTCGCCCGTAGCTGCATCAGTTATATATCCGCTGATGGTATGGGTTTGGGCTGATAAAGTTGTTATTGTAAAAAATGTTATGAGTGTTTGTATAAATAATTTCATGTTCAAAAAACTTGAAAAAGTGAATTTAATTGTTGTCAAAAAAAATAGTATCGGCAGAAATAGAACAACCTGCAAAAATTCCCAATCCACCATCAATATTTGAATAAATAGGGATTGGTTCAATTAATCCTTGCATAAAAACTTGTTGTAAATCATCGCCGCCATTGCCTTTTGGAATTTGCTTATTGTAAGATTGTAAGAACTGATAGTATTCTTTACTTAGTGAGTAGAGAGATATTTCAATATATTTAGAACTATCAGGGTAATGTTCATAATTATCAACATAAACATCAAATTTTACTTCATATTGCTCTCCTTGAAACAGTTTATCTGTAAACAATGGCCTTATATTATCAGTTACTTTCCATTCACCTATTGAGGGATTATTGGTTGAGTAATACTGGGTTATTCCGGACATGTATATACAATAATAGTTATCTTCTTTAGGTGGGTCTGTAAAAAAGATTGAAACGTTATATTCTTTTGGTTCTATTTCTGTTTTAACAATAGAATCAATTTTTACTTTAGTAGGAATAAAACCTTCAGCTTTAACCTCGTCATACCCGTCTGCTCTTATTAATAATTGGTAATAGTTATTTTCCAATGGTTTTGTGTTACTGTAATAATTCCCATCTGTATAATAAAAAGCTGTATCGACAACTTTATTATTGTGATATATAAATACTTGCGCATTTTCTACTGTTTCAAAATCATCCATACCTGTAACAACTTCATTCATATTTTTACTCTCTGTTATGTTTATCATTATATTGCTATCTAAACAGAATACACTATATACAACAAGCTGTTTTTTAATATCATTAAGCTGTAAAGTCAATGGTTTAGTGCATGATGATAATATTAATGAAAAAATAACGATCCATCTAATTTTTACATTCATAATACTATTTGGTTAGTATCCCTTGCTTTGTAATGATAAAACAAGGGATATGATTACTAATTAAAAGTTTTCGTACCAGTAAAATGCTGTACCGGAATCATATTTGGTGCTCTTAGATTCCCATCTATTGATTACCTGTTTGCAAATTTCGTCATGCTTATCTGTATATTTAAAATTTACCCCAACTGTGACCGGACCAATTTTAACATTAAGAGGAACAGTGATTACAGTCTCACTATCTTCTTCAATCCAAAAGAATAATAAATAATCACCATAATAATTCCAATTCCACGAAAATAATCTACTATTCACATATAACCATTTGTTATTTACATCTTTTCTTTTAGGATGAAAATAAGCAGATTTTATTTCAGAACCATTACTTGCA
>JALWNR010000594.1:1073-2833 GCA_027083715.1 Bacteroidales bacterium | reverse complement strand
TTTATAAAACTTCACCGAGACTTAATAAACCGTATATATTTTTGCTACAATCATCAATGCTTACAGGAAATGGATAAGTAGGTAATAAATAAACTAAAAGGCTTCTTTAAAATTAAACTAAACCCCAGATGATTTTCATCAAAAACAGTAGCCTCTCATAAAGTAGTTTCAATTCAAAAGCATTGTTGATAAACGCTAATTACAACTGTACTCAAAAGAAATTTCCTCTGTTGTATTATTGCTGTATGTCTTAGTAAGGTTGTAAGGATAACCGGTTTCATTATATTGATAGGTATATTCCGTAACGTCAGGCGTTCCGCCTTGATTATAGGTAATGGTTTCTTTAATAATATTATTTTTGCTCAAAGTTTCAATTCCATAAAACCATCCTAATGATCCATATACATTGAATTTATTATCGTATTCAAAGGTTTTGGTATATACTTTATCTGTAAGCCAATATTCACTTTGAACCAGGTTATTGTTTTCCCATTGATACACAAAATAATTTCCTTTTTGCCAACTGCCGTCAGTGTTTTGCCAATACCACTGTTCTGTCTTCGGGAAACCATTTTCATCAAATTGATAAACAATTTTTTCAAAATAACCTGCCTTATAAAAATTTTGGACTAAAATACTTAACGAATCACTTGCCCAATCATAAGTATATTTAGCCGAAAGCACACCATCTTGATATTTTATCATATTATCAATTTGATTATTAGCATAATTTATAGCAGTATAATTATTTGTATTTTCTGCTTCATAGTACCTGACCGGTTTGTGATTTTCATTGTATTCAATAATATAAGAATACGTTCCGCCAGTTTCGCCAACAGGTTCTGTAATTCGGGTCAACAAACATGCTGTTCCATCCGGTTTAATATTATCTTTATTACAAGAAAACAAAAAAATCAGGAATACAATAAATAAACGACTTAAAAGAAATTTTGATGTTTTCATAGTTCTAATGTTTAGGTTTAAACATTAATTCAGTATTTGTCCATAAAATCAATATCTTCGCCCGCCTAAATTTAAAGAATTAATTCACAACACATTAACTATTTAACAAAAAATCATTTAGAATTAAGTTTGGCATTGATCAAAACTGCAATCATAGGTTTTATTTTATTAAGCGACTCTTTATCTTTCCCCAAATATGCAACAGCACCTTTTTCTAGCAATTCTTGCTTAACTTTTGGATTTTCTTGTCCTGAAATAACTACAACTTCTATTTGCGGATAATGCTCTTTGATAACATCCAGTATTTTATCACCCGTATCTGCCTGTAATTCATCATCCATTAAAAAATAATCCAGCAATACAATTTCGGGCTTTTGAGCAAGTTCATATCCGGCTTCTTTAGTACTGTAAAAAGTTTGAATTTTTATATCGACCCCTTTTTTCTGATAATCAGCTTTAAGTTCTTCCAGTAGATTAACAAGAATTTCGATGAATACAAAATCATCTTCAATAATAAAAATATTTATTTTTTTTGTATCAGACATTGCTTAAATTTAAGTTGAATTTGGTATAAAACATTTACCAAAAACCACACCAAACAAAGTTACAAATATTTTTGTATTTATTTACGTGCATTTTTAACAAAAACACGCTTTATTTCTTCAGGATTATTTATTATTTTAGCATTATCACAACAAAGATTTCATGAGTACAGATATCCAGAATATTTTGCACTCTTTTTATTTATGATTGCAGGATTCCAATTTATGGTTGCAAGTGATAATCTTATTTTGATT
>JALWNR010000594.1:0-1063 GCA_027083715.1 Bacteroidales bacterium | reverse complement strand
GCTTTGCTATAATACTTAAATAAATATTACTGTTTATTAATTCATAAAGCTGCTGTTTTTTCTCCTTAAACTCTTTTAAAACAATTTCATATTCTTTCAACGGGCGTTCATATCCTCTGTAAACTCTTTGTCTCACATGATTTGTTCCTATTTGTGGTGCAGGAACAGCATAAGGTGCATTTACAAATCCACTCCAATCAAAATCATAAGGAACAGGATATGGAACATGATTATTCTTAACAAATAATAGTTTCACATTGTGCAAGTTTGACAATGCCCAATCTGTATTACCAATCATGTATTGAAAAACAGCCATTTGAGTCATCTGCTGTTGATTCATATTCTGCTGGCGAAAGCTTTTCAGCTTTAAAACCTTTCCATTATTTCGTTTTGCCATTTGATCCGTCTCTTCAATAAAAAATCCGTAAAAATCAAATAACTCCTCGTTTTCCTTACTATCTATCAGTTTAATATGTGCCAAACGAACACGATAACTATAATCTGTAAATAAATTGTACATTTTGTAAATCAGATATTCTTTAATTACCAATTCCTGATAATTTTTGTTTTTTAGAAAACAGGGAACCACTAATTTCAGACGAGATTGCCCTGAAAATATATTATCTCCCCAGCGAATATTTTTCGGAATTTTTAATTTTAATGGCGGAAATTTACAATTATTCGGATCTCTGCGAAAATTCCCTCTGGTTTTCACTTTAATCTTTAATTTTACCGTATCGCCATTTTCAAGATAATTAACTTCTGATTTATGATATTTTCTTTCATCACCTACATCAGAAAATAGCGATTTTTTATTTACAAGCAAATTAAGATTCAATAAGCTTTCACTTTCAAAAAGAGTACTGTTTTCGTAATCAGGGATACTATCGTTTGAAGTGTGCTTTTGGGCGTAGCCTATGCCCGACATCAACAAAACTAAAAAAACAACTAATATTTTAAACCCCCATTTATCTATTTTGTTTATATCTATTTGATCATCTTTTGGATACTTTTTTACTAATTCTTTATAGTAACTTGATAGCTTTGCAAGAATTACGAAAGA
>JALWNR010000593.1 GCA_027083715.1 Bacteroidales bacterium | reverse complement strand
AACCAGTTCTGTAAACACACCATTATTTATCAAAGTCATCGCTACTTTATATTTTCCGGGCAATACCATTAATGATGAACCTGCTTTTTTAAATGGGTCAAATTTATCTTTCACAGAAACAGGCATTGGACTCGTATAACGTAAATCCCAGCTAATACGATTAATACCTGATGAGGGTTTTGAAGTAAGTTTACGAACTACATTTCCTTCGGAATCGGTAATCGTAAACAGCAGATATATAGGTTCCAGCATTTTTTCTTGGCGTTGTTCTTCCCAAGTTAATTGTTTGATTGGTTTTCCTTCTTTAAACAATTCTTTTTCTTTTTCTTGCCTGATTTGCTTTTCCGATTTTGGTGCCTCTTTTAACCAGTAAGTAAATGTAGCGCCAAAATCAGGATTTTTAGCCACATAGTAAGTTGCTCCTTGCCCGTATTTTTTACCGGTTTGCATATATGCCAAGGCATCCTTTACCGGAAAAATTTTAGCCTGAACATTTTTAAGTGCAGGACTTGCTTCGCGCAATGGTGAGTAATCATCTAAAATATAAAATCCGCGACCAAAAGTAGCAAGGGCAATATCGTTTTCACGTTCCTGCAAAGCAATATCGCGTACAGCAATTGTTGGTAAGCCTGCTTTTAGCTGAATCCAGTTTTTACCGCCGTTATACGAATAAAAGAAACCAAACTCGGTACCTACAAACAATAAATCCGGATTTTTAAAATCCTGTTCAATAGTATGTACCGTACCGTTTTTCGGCAAATCACCAACAATTGAAGTCCAGGTTTTGCCTTTATCGGTACTTTTTAAAAGATAAGGTTTAAAGTCATCGCGTTTGCGATTATCAAAAGATGCAAATACTACATTTTCATCAAAGCGCGAAGGAAAAACATCGCTTACATAAGTATATGCCGGTACCCCGGGAAATGTCCCCGCTTTACGCCAATTTTTAGCATCCTCGGTAATCTGAATTAGCCCATCATCAGTACCTGCATAAATCAGGTTTTCCTTAACAGGTGATTCTTCCATTGAAACAATAGTTCCGTAAAGCGATGTTGAAATATCTTTGCGCACAGCATCACTGCTCCAATATTTACCCATTACTTTCCATGTATTCCGATCTATTTGAGCCGTTAAATCAGGACTGATTACTTTCCATGATAGCCCGCGATCATCACTGCGAAAAACTTTATTGGCTGCTATATACAAACGTTTATGATTATGTCTGCTAATAATAAATGGTGTATTCCAATTCCACTTATAGGTCAATTCACTTTTCCCGGGCTGAGGCTTAATGTTTAAACGCTCACGGCTTTTTTTATCAAAACGGATAACATTACCGTATTGCCATTCGGAATAAACAATATTCGGGTCTTTAGGATCAACACGCCCCCAAAAACCATCACCGCCAACCGTATTTACCCATTCGCCGGAAGTTACTCCAGCACTGCTCAGGTTGCGCGATGGACCACCCATGCTGTTATTGTCTTGCGTACCACCATACACATTGTAAAACGGGTAATCATTATCAACATACACCCGATAATATTGGGTAACCGGCAAATTAGATACATGACGGTAATTTTTTCCACCATCATAAGTAATGTAAACACCACCATCACTGCCAATAATAAAATGGTCGGTATTATTAGGATCTATCCACAATGCATGGTCATCAACGTGTTTTTCATTAATCCCCAGCCGTTTCCAGGTTTTGCCACCATCTATCGTAATATGCGAAAATGTTTCAACAGAATACACTTTGTTTTCATCTTTCGGGTCGCAATAAATTTCGTTATAATACTGCCCACTACTGTGATGGTCGCTCATTTTTGTCCATGATTCGCCTTTATCCGTAGAGCGATAAAAGCCTCCACCAGAAGCATCTTCAACAATTAAATAAACCACATTTGGATTTACCGGAGAAACCGCAATGCCCATACCGCCAACATCACCCGAAGGTAGACCCGATGTAAGTTTGCGCCAATTTTCCCCGCCATCGGTTGATTTATATACTGCCGACTCAGGTCCACCGCCAATTTTAGTAAAAACATGTCTGCGACGTTGCTCGGATGTAGCATACATAATATCCGGATTTGAGGGATCAATAACTACGTTATTTACACCTGTATTTTCGCTAATGTTCAGTACCTTTTTCCACGTTTTACCTCCATCCGTAGTTTTGTACAAACCTCTTTCGCCACCCGGTCCCCATGCAGAACCTTCGGCAGCTACAAAAACAATATCCGTATTTCTCGGGTCAATGGCAATCATACCAATTTGGCGAGAATCTTTCAGCCCCATATTTTTCCATGATTTACCGCCATCTACAGTTTTATACACTCCATCGCCATAAGCCAAAGCCCGCTGATGATTATTTTCGCCGGTTCCTGCCCAAACTACGTTTGGATTATTCGGATCCATTGCCAGACACCCAATCGAATAAACACTGTATTTATCAAAAACAGGTTTAAATGTCTGTCCGTTATTGGTCGTTTTCCATATATTGCCGCTTGCTACTCCCACATACCATTCGCTATGATTTTCAGGATTTACGGCAAAATCGGCAATACGCCCCGAAGCATAGGCTGGACCAATGCTTCGAAATTTTAAACCACCTAATGTTGCAGATGAAAATTCATCTTTTTTTTCTTCCTTTTTCTGTTCATCTTTCTTTTTCTTTTTTTGTGCAAAAGCAAGTTCCGGATTTACCAGAAAAATAGCAAACACAAAAAGCAAAAGAAAATTTGCAAATTTTAAATGTTTTGTTACCATAATGAATTAAATTTAAAATTATTTTGTGTGTGAAATTATAAAATTATTTTAAGAAAATAGTAT
>JALWNR010000592.1 GCA_027083715.1 Bacteroidales bacterium | reverse complement strand
AATTCGATAAAAGTAGCAACCGTTGCCGGATTATCCTCCACATTTAACTCAATAAGAATATCACCTTTTGATGTTTTAATCAACACTTTTTGTGCGGGATCAATGTTTTTAAGTTCCTGCCAATTAATTTTTTTATATTTAATTTCAGGAAATTCTACTTTCCCGCTGTCCTGGAAGTAAACCAATGTTTTTTGTAATTCCAAATAGGCTTCTAATTCTTTAGGTAACTGCAATTTTTTTGCAGCAGTATTTAAAAACTGATAATCATTTATTACTTGTTTAAATCCAAAATCGGGATTACGTAAAATTCCAGATGCTACAGAAATCAAGGCTACATCGCCCGATAAAATTGCTTTTTTAAAAACCGAACCAAACTGTTGTTGTATGCCTTTATCCTTAGCATTTATCATATCATAAACTGTAGCCAAAGCATCCATACCAACAGATCGAATTATCGGAACATCGGTACTAAAAACCTCTTTTTCAATAAATTGCCATTGTTCTACATTAGCTCCCAATGCATTAAGTAACCATGCTTTTTCATAATTATTAGTAGCAGATTGATATTTTTCAATAATTATTTTACTGATTTTTTGTTTTGCCGGTTTATTGGCATAACGGTTGGCAGCCAAATACATATTAGCCTTTACCCTCCAATTATTTACTTGTCTTGCTTTTTGCAAATATATTGTTGCATCGTCAATCACTCCACCTGATATAAAATACTCTGAGGCTCGAATAGCTACATTTACATTTTCATCTGTTAAAGCCTTAAAATATATATCACGCACTTTTTCATAATCAAAAACAGATAAAGAACGTAAGGCGTTAATACGTAAACGATAGTCTCTTGCATTTTCAAAAACAGAAGTTAAAAACAACAAGCTACTGTCTGATAGATTTTTATCAGCACCAAGTACTAAATTCAATTTTGTATCAGTTAATGTTGTTTGTCCATAAAGTTCAGTTAAAATTTTCAATTGCTCATTGTTTATCGGTTCTGAATTTCTGCTCAAGGCAATCGAAGCATAATATTTAACAATTGCGGGTATTTTTTCTGACGATAAAATATTAAAAACCTCCTTAATCAACTGCTCATTAGCCATTCCTCGAATACTAAAACGTGCCATAGCTAAGGCTTTTCCCGATAAAACATCTTCATGCTCAAAATCAGGATGAAAAGAAATAATTTGTTGCATCATTTTTTCATTACCACATTTACCTATGGATTCCAAAAATACTTTTTTTACCAAATCATTTTCTTCTTTTAATAGTTGCACATATAACATTTCAGCTCCATCTGCCCGATAATTCTGAGCAATTGCAAAAGCAGCAGCAATTCTTACTTTCATTTCATGGTCATTGAGTAATTTTGATAAATCAACAAGTACCATACTGTCCTGAACAGAAGCAAAAGCCATAGCAGCTTCTGCGCGGTAATCAGGATTTTCATTATTCAAAAAAGAAAGTAAAATTTTCGTATCTCGATGATATTGAGCCTTTGTTATCTTCAATATTGTTTCATCAGAAAATTTGTTAACGGAAGCAGCTCCTGTTACTTCCGACTGTGGTTCAGTGCCTGTATTGCAGGATACTAATATAAAATAAGGCAGGAGCAACAATAGTATAAGTTTTTTCATAACTAATAAGTTTAGTAGTACGGGGTTTATTTTTTATGTTCGATTATGCACAAGGTATGTACGAAAACGTACACAAAAACATTCTAAAAACAGACACAACATTCTAATAATGAAGCTGTTTAATTATATGGCATACGCTTTGACCAATTTTTGTTAATCTTTGACAAAATACATTATTTTTTTAAAAAAACAGGTTAAAAAATCGTGTATTTTTTTATTTTTTTGCACTTTTGAGCATAATTTGCAAGCATTTTTCAAAACAACAACAATGTTAAAAACAAAAAATCTGATTAAAATTTTCCGTAGTGATGAAGTAGAAACCAAAGCACTGAATGAAGTTAATTTGGAAATATGTGAAGGAGAGTTTGTTGCAATTATGGGACCTTCCGGTTGTGGAAAATCAACATTGCTCAATCTTTTGGGTTTATTAGACAATCCCACATCCGGTGAAATTTATTTTCAGGGAATAAATGTCAGTAATTTTAAAGAACAGCAACGTACAAAACTTCGTAAAGCTACTATTGGTTTTGTTTTTCAAAGTTTTAACCTTATAGACGACCTTACTGTGTATGAAAATGTAGAACTTCCATTATTATACCTAAAATATTCGGCTTCTGAAAGAAAGAAAAAAGTGATGGAAGTCCTTGAAAATTTACAAATTGCTCATCGTAAAAAACATTTTCCTCAACAACTTTCAGGAGGTCAGCAACAGCGTATTGCCATTGCACGTGCGGTAGTTGCTAATCCTAAATTAATTCTTGCTGATGAACCAACCGGAAATTTAGACTCATTAAACGGAGAAGAAGTAATGAATCTGCTCAAACAATTAAATAAACAAGGAACTACCATTGTAATGGCTACCCATTCAAATATTGATGCAGAAAAAGCACATAGAATTGTACGTTTATTTGATGGACACATTGTTACCGAAAGCATTACAGCATTGTAAGCAACAAAAAAATGTTAAAAAACTATCTAAAAATAGCTGTTCGGAATATTCTCCAACATAAACTTTACACTTTTACCAATGTGTTTAGTTTTTCGGTTGGATTAGCAGCTTTAATTGTTGCCGGTTTATATCTACTCGATGAATTTTCTTACGATACTTTTCAGAACAAATCAAAACAAATTTATCGTCTTGCTTCTGTTTACAAAAAAGACAGCACTTTACTCGAATCTGCACTTACTCCCTATCGT
>JALWNR010000591.1 GCA_027083715.1 Bacteroidales bacterium | reverse complement strand
CCGAAATAAGATAAAACTAATAGTGTTTCCGGATATGAAATTAAAGATTATTATATTGTTTGTTACTTTCGGTTTGTTTTTTAGTCTTTCTGCACAAAACACTTTTCCTGATTCGATTATTCAAAAGCCGAGAGTCATGCGCATTATGTTTTATAATGCCGAAAATTTTTTTGATACTGAAAATGATAGTATAAAAAATGATGATGAATTTTTACCTACTCAGGGAAAATTTTGGAACAGAAGTCGGTATTATACAAAACAAAAACACATTTCGCAGGTAATTACCGGAATAGGAGGGTGGTCTCCACCGGAAATTATCGGATTGTGCGAAATAGAGAACCGTAGAGTATTGGATGATTTTGTACGATATGCACCCATTAATAAATTTCATTATAAAATAATACATAAAGAATCGCCTGATTTGCGAGGTATAGATGTTGCTTTGTTGTACCGGCAAGGACATTTTTTTCCAATTGCGTATAAAGCCATAGAAATCAGATATCCTTTCTCAAATTCTAAAACCCGTGATATTTTGTATGTAAAAGGGCAAACTAAACAACACGATACTTTGCATATTTTTGTCAATCATTGGCCCTCGCGTTGGGGTGGACAGTTAGAAACCGAGCGTAAAAGAATGTTTGTTGCTTCAGTTTTGCGAAAAAATGTGGATTCTGTTTTCCAAACAAATAATCGTGCAAATATTATTATTATGGGCGATTTAAATGATTATCCGGAGAATACAAGTGTTTCAAAAGTTCTAAATGCAAAGGATAAATACGATAATATTCAACCTAATGAATTATATAATTTAAGTGCTTATTTGCAAAATGTTAAGCATATAGGCTCCCATAAACATGAAGGAAAATGGGGAACATTAGATCAGTTTATTGTTTCAGGAGCTTTGCTCGATAAAAAAAACACGGTTTATACCTCTGTGGATGATGTACATATTTATAATGCTGATTTTTTGCTGGAAGAAGATAAACAATATACGGGAACTGCAACCAACCGTACCTACATAGGTTTTAAATATCATGGTGGATACAGTGATCATCTGCCTACTTTTTTAGATTTACAGAAAAAAGAATAATCACTATGGGCAAAATTACTTTACATCAGGGAAATATTACAAAATTGGCAGCAGATGCAATTGTAAATGCTGCAAATAAAAGTTTGTTGGGAGGCGGTGGTGTGGATGGTGCAATTCATCGTGCTGCAGGAAAAGAATTACTGGAAGAATGTCGTACATTAAATGGTTGCGAAACCGGAGATGCTAAAATTACAAGAGCATATAATCTACCGTCTAAATTTATAATTCACACTGTTGGGCCTGTGTGGAACGGAGGAAATTATAATGAAGACGAGTTGTTGGCATCCTGCTATCGCAGAAGTTTGGAACTTGCGCTTGAAAATAATATTAAAAGCATTGCTTTCCCAAATATCAGCACAGGTATTTATCGCTTTCCGAAAGAACACGCTGCAAAAATAGCCATTCGTACGGTTAAAGATTTTTTATTACTTCATCCCGAAATAGAAGAGGTGATTTTTGTTGTTTTTGATACTTCAAATTATTTGATATACAAAGAGTTGATATAGGTGCTTGCAGTAGTACTTACAAGCCGGTAAAACGGGCTGCTGTTAAGTGAATTTTTAATATATTTTGCCTTATACCTAATTTATTATTTGTAGTGAATAAGTTTGTTGCTCTTCGCATTAAAAATAAGCGTTTTGTAATGATACCAATCAAGTGTTGAATATTAGTAGGTGGGCACTCCTAAAAACTTTAATTCTTACCTTACTTTGAAATTACAAAATGTTCATCTCAAACTATTTTGGGACTCAGCCAAAAGGTGTCGGAAGTATAAGAATAGATTTTAAATTTTGAGTTTTTAGGAGTAGCCATTAATAATATTTAATTGAACAATCCGGAAATACTCAGATATCGTTCGCCGGTATCGGGCAGAACCACCACAATTGTTTTGCCTTCATTTTCTTTTGCGGAGGCAATCTCAAGAGCTGCATGTACAGCAGCACCCGAAGAAATACCCGCAAAAATACCTTCTTTTAGAGCCAGCTTGCGTGTAGCTTCAAAGGCATCGTCATTAGTTACTTTTATTATTTTATCGATGATTTGTGTGTTTAAAACATTGGGCACAAAACCCGCTCCAATTCCCTGTATTTTATGGGGTCCCGGATTACCTCCCGACAAAACAGGCGAGTCTTCCGGTTCAACAGCTACTGTTTTAACCGAGGGCTTTTTATTTTTCAAAACTTCAGAAACACCGGTAATCGTACCTCCTGTTCCTACACCCATAACCACAATATCCACTTCGCCATCAGTGTCATTCCATATTTCGAGTGCTGTTGTCTTTCTGTGTATCTCAGGATTTGCCGGGTTCTGAAATTGTTGCAACACAATTGAATTGTCAATTTCTTTATTTAGTTCAAATGCCCTGTCAATTGCTCCTTTCATTCCTTTTTCCCCGGGGGTTAATTCCAATTTGGCACCAAAGGCTTTTAACAGATTTCTACGCTCAACACTCATGGTTTCCGGCATTGTTAAAATAAGCTGATACCCACGTGCTGCAGCAATATAGGCTAAACCAATACCTGTATTTCCACTGGTTGGTTCTATTATAATTGTGTCTTTTTTTAATGCACCTTGGTCTTCGGCTGCTTTTATCATTGAATATGCAAGTCGGTCTTTAACACTTGCAAGCGGATTAAACGATTCAAGCTTTACCAGAATTGTTGCACCGATTCCTTTACTTAGCTTAGTTAGTCGTACTAAAGGAGCATGTCCTATCAAGTGTGTAATGTCATTTGCTATTTTCATT
>JALWNR010000590.1 GCA_027083715.1 Bacteroidales bacterium | reverse complement strand
CCTTTAGCCTCATGAGCCGAAGGCGAATAAATTTGAGTGCGTTTATTTTGTAATAAAGCCAGTTTAATGTGTTGCTAACAAAGGTATTACAACACAGATATGACAAAAGCAGTGAATTTTGCGGGTTAAAAGTATTCCGATAGGGTGCAAGGCAATGAGCTACGTAGCAAGTCCCCGAAACTGAGTTTGTGTTTTTGTAGATTTATTGCATTGCACCTTTTTTATTCTTTTAACAACAATTTACGCAAGTTATTCAAAGCCACCGAAGTAGCTCGTCTAATATTTTGCTCGCGCTGTGTGCCGAAAACATATTTTCTGGTATACACTTCACCGTCTGGTGAAGCTATAGCAATCCAAGTAGTTCCCACAGGCTTTTCATTTGTTCCTCCCGTTGGTCCTGCAATTCCGGAAGTAGCTATGGCATAATCTGTTTGCATTAGTTTTTGAATTCCCAAAGCCATTTGTTCTACTACCTCTTTACTAACGGCTCCATATTTAATTAAACTTAGCTCTTGAACCTGCAAAACATTTTGTTTTATGCTGTTATCATAAGCCACTACTGAACCTTTAAAATATTGTGAGCTACCTGATACACTCGTTATTTTATGTGCAATATTCCCTCCTGTACAACTTTCGGCAGTAGAAAGTGTTTGCTTTTTTTCTTTTAATAAAATCCCCACAGCCTCTTGCAAACTGCTATCACCATAACCAAAAATTTTATTACCCAAATACTTTTTCAATTTATTTTCTTGCTCATCCAGTATTTTTTCCAATTCAAGTTTATGTTTACCTGAAATGCTTAGTCGTAAACGTAATCGCTCTAATGATGGTAAATAAGCTAATTTCACACCTTCCGGCAATTTTTTTTCAAAATCTTCTAATAAATCAGACAGTTCCGACTCTATAATTCCGTATGTTAAAATAGTACGATGAAGAATTACCGGTAAATCATATTCCTTTTTCAATTTAGGCAGCACACCATCGGTCATTATTCGTTTCATTTCATGTGGAATACCGGGCATTGAAACAAAAATCGTTTTATTTTTTTCAAACCACATACCCGATGCTGTTCCAACAGGATTAGGAATTATAGTACAGTTTTCGGGCAATGCAGCTTGCTGTTTATTAACATCCAACATTTTAAAACCTCTACGATCAAAAAATTCCTTGATTTTAGCCAAAATATCTTCGTACATCACCAAGTCAGTATCAAAATATTTGCACAAAGTTTTTTTGGTAATATCATCTTTTGTTGGACCTAAACCTCCTGTTATTAGGACTAAATCAACACGCTTTTCGGCTTCGGCAAGTGCTTTTAATATATGTTCTTCATTATCGGATATTGATGATATTTGATGTACTTTTATTCCCGTAAGGCTTAATTGTTCACCTATCCATGCCGAATTGGTATCTACAATTTGCCCGATTAAAAGTTCATCGCCTATGGTAATTATTTCTGCTGTCATGTATTTGGTTTATTGGTATATTTGCATATTGGTGTATTTACTAATTTACTAGTTCACCAATTTACTTATTTCACAAAGGTTTTTTACGAATAATTTTTTTATCATGACGTAACATATAGCGTTCACCACCATCATAGGTTGGTGTCCAATAAAAATAACTATCTACATCAACCTTGTAGTTTTCGTACATTTCTTTCGGTTTTTCTTTCTTTTTAAGTTGTTCAATTATTCGATTTACTTCATGTAATTCTTCAAAACGTTCATCGCGAATGAGTTCTTTTTGATACTTTAAAAATAAATCTAAAGAAAATTTTCTACGTAATGAACGTCTGTACAAAACAACTATTATCAGTACTATTAACGAAGTACCAATAATAGCTATTAAAATTCCAACAGTAAGCCCTATTCCTAAACCAATTCCTTTCAACATATAACACTATAAACTTTTATTAATATTCTTAATTCGCTGATACAAAGTTGGATGCGAATAATATGCAAATACATAAGCCGGATGCGGAGTTAGGTTGGTCAAATTATTCACCGATAGCTTTTTTAAAGCAGAAATCAATTCTTGACCTAAACCATGTGATTTAGCAAAATTATCGGCGGCATATTCATTTTTGCGTGAAAAAATATTCATAAACAAACCTATTACCGTAGAAATAGGACTAAATAACATACCAAAAGCAATCAGGCTTAATTCAAAACGATAATCGTCAGCTCCCAAAGCTAAGGATAAATCCTTGTTACCAACAAAAAGCGATAAAATATAAAAAATCACTCCGGCTTGAATTATTGATAACACCAAAGATACCAGGGTATGTTTTAATTTATAATGCCCGATTTCATGAGCCAAAACCGCAACAATTTCATTAACGTTTAAATCATTAATTAAAGTATCGTAAAGTACAATTCTTTTCTTTTTTCCCAGTCCCGTAAAATAAGCATTAGCTTTTGATGAACGTTTTGAGCCGTCAATTACATAAATATTATCCAATTCAAAACCTGCTTTTTTACTGAATTTTTGTATGGCATCTCGCAATTCACCCTCTTCAAGCGGTGTCTGTTTATTAAACAGTGGTACAATCAGGTTTGAATAAAACATAGTCATAAAAATCGAAAAAGTACTTACTGTCGCCCATGCGTATATCCAAAACATATTGCTGGTTTGAAAATACAGCCAAATAATTAATCCAAGTAAAGTACCACCAATAATAATTGCAAGCATCCAGCCTTTTAATTTATCAAAAATAAAGGTTTTTACTGTAGTTTTATTAAAACCAAATTTTTCTTCTATAACAAAAGTATCATACCACGAAAATGGTAAACTGATAATATCCGATAAAAAAAATAAAATTCCGAAAAATATTAATGCTGTCCAAACAGGAT
>JALWNR010000589.1 GCA_027083715.1 Bacteroidales bacterium | reverse complement strand
ATACATTAAGTAGGTTTTGTCACA
The DNA here is from genome assembly GCA_027083715.1 of Bacteroidales bacterium. Taxonomy (GTDB): domain Bacteria; phylum Bacteroidota; class Bacteroidia; order Bacteroidales; family NBLH01; genus NBLH01. The sequence continues at coordinate 11,943 of JALWNR010000589.1, read as the reverse complement.
AAACAAACGCACTCAAATTTATTCGCCTTCGGCTCATGAGGCTAAAGGTTGGGTGTCGCTTGAAATTCTCTTCACGCATCTACTTCGTTACGAATTCCTTGAACTTTTCTCTTTATAAGCATCGCTTGTGAAAAATATAAATATATGTCGGCGGAATTCGATGCTTCCGATAAATCGGAACAGGCATTGTATCTGCATAAAGAGAATTTCATGAATTATTGCGGTTAAACAATGCTGAAAAACGGATTATTCTGATTTGTAAACTAAAAGGGATATTTTATTTTCATCCAGCAGTTCATTGGCTGTTTCGAGCAATTGCTCTGCCGTTACGTTTTCAATTTTTTTTATTATTTCTGCAAGAGAATCTACTTTGTTAAATAGAAGAAAACTACGTCCCAAACTATAGGCAACACTTTCTTTATTGTCCATACCAATAGCTACTTGACCGATTAATTGCTTTTTTGCCCGACTTAATTGGAGTGTACCTAATTTATTATTTTTCAGCTTATCAAACTCTTTAAAGATAAGTTTTAAACTTTTGTCAAATTTTTCTTTATCAGTACCAAAGTAAATATTGAAAACTCCTGTATCTGAGTATCCGGTATAGTTTGACTCGATATCGTAAACAAAACCGTTTCGTTCGCGAAGAGCCATGCTTAAGCGAGAGTTCATACTGTTTCCTCCCAACAAATTGTTTAATAAGCTAAGTGTCGTTTTTCGATTATCCCAAAGTGTATATGCTGTTGTGCCCAGAACTGCATGGAATTGATAAAAACTTTTATTATGATATAGTTTTTGAGGTGTATAAATAATGTTTTGCTTTTCTTCCTTTTTGTTTGTTTTTGAGGGAATATCTCCAAAATATTTTTCTGCAAGATTTTTAAATTTTTTAAATGAAATATTTCCCAATGAAAAAATCACCATTTTATCTGTCGTGTAATTCTCTTCTTTAAAGTGTATTAGGTCTGTTCTTTTATATGATCTAATTTTTTTAGCATTCCCTAATATGTTTCTTCCAATTGCTTGATTTTTAAAAATTAATTCTTCAAATTCATCAAAAATTAATTCTGCAGGACTGTCTTTGTACGAATTGATTTCGTCAATAATTACTTCTTTTTCTTTTTCCAGCTCTTTTTCGGGAAATGAAGATTGAAAAATAATATCCGAAATAAGTTCTAATGATCGGGCATAATGATCTTTTAAAAATACCGAGTATAAGCAAGTATCTTCTTTTGTGGTAAAAGCATTCATATCGCCGCCAACATTTTCCAGCCTGTTTAAAATATGGTATGACCGCCTTTTTTTTGTTCCTTTAAATAAGGCATGTTCCAGAAAATGCGCCAAACCATGCTGATTTTCTTTTTCATCACGTGATCCGGTATTAATAATTATTCCGCAATAGGCTATTTCTCCTTTGCGCGGACTGTGTATAATACGGATACCGTTTTTTAATATATATGTTTGATAATTCATAAATTTATTTTGCGCTGCAAAGGTATAATTTTATACGTAAAGCTGTATGGAGCATGTCCATAAAGTCAATGAATCGAAAAAATAATCTTTTGCATCATTTCGTTCGTTATTCTGCCATTTTGCTTTTTGTATTTTGCCTGATACAGTGCATTTTTTGAAAAGGGAAAAGCAAAAATTCGTCAAAGTCAAGTATTTTATTGACAAACATTATATATTCAGGTTTGCTAAAGCTGTCAGCAGTGTGGTGATTTTTTGTTTTATTGCTCTTGAAGAGCAGTTGTAGTTTGCGATATTTACCGAGAATGCCAATTCGCGTCCTGATTTTGTTTTCAGGTATCCTGCATAGGCTCTCACCCGCTCAACAGAACCACTTTTTGCGTGAAGTTTTCCTGTCAGTATAGTGTTTTTTCCAAAATATTTCATTGTTCCGGACTGTCCGGCAACCGGTAAAGTGCTTATAAATATATCTCTGGAACTACTTTTGTTCATGTATTTTAATAAAAATATAAATTGTTTTGCCGAAATGGAATTTAAACGTGATAATCCACTCCCGTCAACAATATGTAGTCCATTGGTATTCATTCCTTTTAGTTTCCAAAAATTGATAAGTTCATTGGCAGAGGATTGCTGATTTTTCTTTTTTAGAGCTTTTTTAACGGAAATTAAATTAAGCAAGTATTCTGCATATAAATTGTTACTTTTTTTATTGGTTAAGTTTATAATGCTGATGATTTTGGGCGAATAAAATGTTTTTATCGTTGTTCCTACTGTTTGTTCTTTGTCTTTTTTCAGCTTTAATAACCGAACCGTTGTGGCAGATTTCCGGCAGTGAACACCTGATGAATCCAACTCTGCCTGAACTTTTTGTGCCAGAAAATATGCAGGGTCAGGCATTGCACCTTTTACAATAAAATCTGCTCTGTTTCGGGGAATTGTTCCGCGTACAATGCGTTTATATGTGTAAGGTATTCCGTATATATATGCCTCATCAGAACGTATATTGGATGAAAATACTTCATTTTGTACTGATAAGCCGGGTATTTCAGGATAAATTTTGATGATTTTTGTCTGTTTTCCTGCTTCGGCAGGTGATTTAAAATGTAATTCGTACAAATTATCGTAAACAGCAATTCCGGTTGCAGCTATTGCGTAATAATTGGCTATTTCTTCCCACAACCATTTGGGTGATGCAGCTTGTGCTTCATAAATAGAGGCATCTGCTATTACTCTACCGGTAATTTTTTCAATTCCTGATGATTTTATTGCAGTAATAATGCTTTTGATGAAATCAAACTGTTTGCCTCTGTAAAAATATTTGGAACCGAGTGTCGGGTCGCCACCTCCTTTTATTATTAAATTGCCTTTGAGGGTTTTAGATAATGTGTCAATATTTCCCGAATATTGAATTTTTGTTTTAAAACGATAATCAGTGCCTGCAAGTTCAAGTACTGTAGCCGTAGTAAAAAGTTTTTGAGTAGAAGCTGGAATCATTCCCATGTCTGGATTTAATTCTGCAATGGTTTCACCCGTTTTTAAATCAACAGCTAAGAAACTAATAGCAGCACTTGTTAAATCAGCATCTTTTTTTAGTATTGCCAACTGTTGGTTAACGGCATGATTTTGCTCTTTTATAGGTTTTTTTTGTGCCCAAACGGAGCCTGTAAGCAATAGAATTAAAATACTGATTGAAAATTTCATCTGTTTATTTTTTAATATTTTTTTGTGGTCGAATAGAACATCTGTATCTGAACAAAGAGATATTGATCCAAAAATAGCAAATTTTTAAACAAATAAGCGGGTAATTAAAAGTTACCCGCTTACTTAATCAATAGTTCGTTGTTTTTTTGCTACGAATACACAAATAAACTGATTATCAGCAAAATATAATATTTATGATTTTTTATTGTTATACTACTGAAACACAGTTATTTGAATAAATATTTAACAAGCTTTTGTTAAGGATAATATTGTTAAAAGTAAAATTATTTTGCTGCACTAATTTTAGCAGGTTTTACTGCTTTTAATTTTAGTTTGTTACCTAATAAATACATTACCGGTACGATTACCAAAGTAAGGAATGTAGCAAAGGATAAACCGAAAATAACTGTCCATGACATGGCGCTCCAAAATGCTGCATTATCTCCACCAAAATAAATATTAGGATTGAAATCGGTAAACATGGTCATGAAATCAATATTTAAGCCCATTGCCATCGGTAATAAACCTAAAACTGTAGTAATTGCTGTTAAAAGTACGGGACGTAAACGTGTTTTTCCTGCATCTACAATGCAATTTTTTATTTCATTAATGGGTAGATTATCGGTTTCGACTAAGCCTAATGCTGCTTTTCGTTTTGATTTCAAATAGTCGATATAATCGATGAGTACAATTGCGTTATTAACAACTACCCCTGCAAGCGAAACAATACCAATACCAGTCATAAGAACAACAATGTGCATTTTAAAAGTAGCGATACCACCAAATACTCCAATTGTACTAAAAAGTACGCTGGCAATAATTATTCCAGGCTTTACAAAAGAGTTAAATTGTGTTACTAAGATTATTGTAATCAATAATATAGCTGCCATTAATGCAGTCATTAGGAATTTCATGGTTTTTGCCTGTTCTTTTTGTTCACCTGTAAATTCATATTCGTATCCATGTGGCAGATGGTATTTTTTTAAAGTTTTTTTAATCTGCTCGTTAATCCTGTTGGCATTGTAGCCGGCTTTTACGTTTGAATACAAGGTAACCACTCTGTCCAAATCTTTTCGTTTAATACTCCCGAAACTTGTACTGTAAGTAATGTCTGCCACTGATGAAATAGGTACTTGCATTAGTTTTCCTTGTTTATTTCGGAAAGTAATTTTTTGATTTAGTAGTGAAGAAAGGTTGTAACGGTATTGTTGTTTAAAACGCAACTGTATCGGGTAATCATCTTCTCTGCCTTTATAATCCGAAAGTTCTTTTCCGAAAAGAGCAGTACGAATAGCCATGGCAATTGTAAAAGTTGAAAGTCCGAAGCGGCGGGCTTTATCACGGTCAATATTTACTAAAAGTTCAGGATTTCCTGTTTCAATATCGATTTTAAAACCTTCGATTCCTTCAATACCGGCTTTGTTTATCATCATTTCCATGCTATCGGTAATGGCAACTAATTGATAAATATCGTTTCCTTTTACTTCAATATTAACCGGATATCCTGCTGGAGGTCCCATACGGTTTTGTTCAATAAATATTTCAATACCTGTATATTTGTCGGATAATGAGTCGGTTAATACTTTTAATATGTCGGTTGTAGAAACTCCTTGTCGAAATTCGTAGTCGATAAAGTTAATGGTGGTAATTGATTTATTGGGAGTGTTTCCCATTTCTATATCCTGTTCACGTTTTGCCCCTTTACCTACTGTTGTAAGCATTGACTCAATCAAGTGTTTATAGGGTTTTAGTATTCGGATTATATCATCTTCGATATGATTTACCACCGAATCGGTTACGGTAACATCTGTTCCAATCGGAAATTCTGTAATTACATTCACGTATTGCGGATCGGTTTTCGGAAAGAAATCAACATCAACATCGCGCATTTGCAAAAATATCATGGTTGCAAACAATAAAAATACGGTAAATGCTAAAAATATTTTAGGATTGTTGCCTTTTAAGGAATATTGGATAAGCTTTAAATACCAATTTTCCATTTTGCTAAGTGCCACGTTCTGGAACCAAACAGATAAATCGAAAAGAATGAATAAATTTAAGAGAATTAATACTGCAAGAAGCATTATCATATTAGCAATTCCGAATGATTTTGAGAAGTAAAATATTACTGAAAATGCGATAAGTGAAAATGCGATAATTAAATTTTTCTTTTTATTTGGTCGGGTTTCTTTACCTTCTTTAATAAAAGTAATGGTAAACACAGGCACAATTACCAATGCTACAAATAAAGATGATGAAAGAACCACAATAAGGGTTATGGGCATGTATTTCATAAATTCGCCCATAATATCGTTCCAGAACAATAAAGGAAAAAATGCTGCCAGAGTGGTTGCTGTTGAGGAAATAATTGCTAAAGCAATTTCTCCTACGGCAAGTTTTGCAGCTTCAAAAACAGAGTATCCGCGATCAAGAAAACGATAAATATTTTCGATAACAACGATGGCATTATCTACCAGCATACCTAGAGCCAGAATTAGTGAAAACAATACCATCATGTTAATGGTTGCCCCCAAAACAGATAAAATGGCAAAGGAAAGCAACATTGACATAGGGATGGCAATACCAACAAACAGAGCATTACGCAAACCCAGAAAAAAGAAAAGTACAAGTACTACAAAAATAACGCCCATAATCATACTGTTCCAGAGGTTAGTAAGTTGGTCGCGTACACGTTTGGATTGGTCGTTGGTAATGGTAATTTTTAATGAAGGACTTAAGTCTCCTGTTTTGTAACCTTCTTTTAAAATTTCGTTTATTTGATCTACTGCACTTAGTAGGTTTTCGCCACTTTTTTTAATAACTTGTAAGGATACTACAGGTTGTTTATCCAAGCGGGCAAAACTTTTAGGCTCCGCGTAAGTATCAACCACATCAGCCACATCGCGTAAATATACAATATTTCCTTTATCGGATTTTACAATTGTATTTTTAATTTCTTTGATGCTTTTATATTCACCAACTACACGAATAGAACGACGGATATTCCCCATTTTAATTTCACCACCCGAAATTGATACGTTTTCTGAATTAATTGCATTTTCAATATCGGTAAAACTCAGCAGAAAAGCATCCAGTTTTAGCGGATCTACATTAATTTGCAGTTCTCTGTCTTCAATACCTTTAATGTTTACTTTTGATATTTCATAAACGGTTTCAATCTCGTCCTGTAAAAACTCGGCATAATCTTTCAACTCTTCCAAACTAAAATCTCCCGAAAGGTTGATGTTGATTACCGGCATTTCGGATAAATCAATGTCATTTACGATTGGATCTTGTGGTAAATCATCGGGCAGGTCGCTTTTTGCCTTGTCCACGGCATCTTTTACATCCTGCAAAGCATCTTTTATATCAACATCAAAATTAAATTCGATAATAATCATTGAAACATCCTGACTGGATGTAGATTTAATATCGTCAATGCCTTTTATGGTTTTGATTTCTTTTTCGATTACTTTGGTTACCAGATTTTCCATATCAGCCGGCGGATTCCCCGGATATACGGTTTGGATGATGATTGTGGGAATATTTACCTCGGGCATTAATTCTTTTGGGAGTGATAAATAAGATGTTATTCCGAAAAGAATAATCGCAAAGGTGATTAAAAATATGGTATTTTTATTTTTAAGTGCGTAAGTTGTTAGTCCAAATTCCCGGGTTATATTTTTTTCTTTATCGTTCATGGATTTGTTCTTTACTGTTTTATTGGGACACGTGATTCATTTTAATCCGTGTTTAGTATGATTGTAAATTTGAAAAATATTTAATTGTCAATTACATCAATTGCAATACCGTCTTTTACCAGATTATATCCTTTGACAATTACCTGATCGCCTTGGGTAATTCCTTCTGTAATCATAGTACCCTCATCATTGGAGAGAGAAGTTTTTACATATTTTTTTTGTGCAATGTATCCGTTTTTATCCTTAGCAACAATATATAAATAGTTTCCTTTAAAATCCTTTTTAATGATGATTGAAGGAACAACCAGTGCTTTTTTTACTTCAAAATCAAGGAATGTGATTTTTGACAACATATTGGGTTTGAGCATATTATTGTTGTTTGAAATTTTAGCTTGTACTCTGAATGTCCGGTTTGATTGGTTGATTACATTTCCTATGCGGTATATTTTTGTATCAATTTTCCAATCAGGGAAGCTGGGAAAACTAACTTTTAAAGGACTGCCTTTTTTAATTACCGAAATAAATTTTTCCGACACATCAGCATTTACATAAAAAGTGGAAATATTTACCATTTGGATAATTTGTGCACCAGGCATGGCTAATTCTCCTTCTTTTATATTAATTAAATCAACAATGCCGTTAATGGGTGCTTTAATTTTAGATTTTGCCAGCTGAATATAAAGGCTGTTTAATTTACTTTCCAAGCCTTCTTTTTTGTTTTTAGCTTCCAGATATTGTATCTCAGAACCAATTTGCTGTTTCCACAGTTCTTCCTGTTTTCTGAAGAGCGTTTTTGCCAGTTCAAGATTGGTTTCCAGCTCTTTAATATTGCTTTGGATAATATCTGAATTTAAGGAAACCAACAATTGTCCTTTTTTCACATAATTACCTTCACGAACATGTATGGTTTTAACTTGACCACTAATTTCAGGACTGATAAATGCACTATTTACTGCCTCAAGAGATGCAACAGCATCTACATAATGAGCAAAATGTACCGGCTCTACTCGTTGGGTTTTCACTCTTATACGTTTTACAGTGTTTGCATTTACTCCTTGTTGCTTTAATTTTGTGTTTAATTCGTCAATTTTGTTTTCCAAGTCGGTAATTTGACTTTTGTATTCAACAATTTGTTTTTTAATGCTTTTCGGATCATTTGATTGCCCGCAAGCAAAAAATGTACTTATGATAATGATTGTTATTAATTTTTTCATTGTATGAATTGTTAAATTGTTCTGTTATTAGATGATTTGTATAAGATTATTTTTAAATTACCTTGTTAATTTTTTTGTAAAAGATAATTTAATTCAGTACTAACAGATAATAGTTGTGAAAGTGCTTGATAGTAGTTGTTTAATGCCTGTAAATATTGATTTTGCGTAAGCATTAAATCGTTGGCAGAAGCCATTCCTTGTTTGTATTTTTTTTCGGTTTTGGTATTTATCTTTTTTGATAATTCCATATTCCATTTTTCATTTTCAAATTTTAACTTTGCATTAATGTAATTGCTTCGTAATTGTTCAACCTGAAGATTTAAACCTTGTTCTAACTCGGCTTTACTGTTTCTTATTTTTTCCAAATTAAGCTTGGCTTGTTGTACTTTTGCATTTCTCATACCGCTTGAAAAAATCGGAATGTTAATTTGGATACCAATAATATTTGTAGTGTACCATTTAGAAAATAATTGAGAAAAGCTATTGTCATAAGCATTTTGCGAATAGCTTAAAAAGCCTGAAATTTGTGGCAAATATTGTGATTTTTCATTTTTTAATGCTGAAAGTTTTAAACCTTCCTGCGATTGCATAATTTGATAATCAATATTTTTGTTTAACTCCAGTTGTTCGCCCATAAGAAACGGCTCGTTGATGTTTTCCACAAACCGCTCAAGACTGTCGGTTAAAACAATATCATCGTTATAATCTATTCCCAGCTGATATTTTAATAAACGATACGCCAGTTTAATCTGATTATCTACGGAAATAATTGTATTATCATTATTTTGCTTAGTAAGACGCAATTGATCTACATCGATATCTTCCACAAATCCCAGGCGATGACTCTCTTTTATCTCTTTTAACAAATTTTCAAAATTAAGCTTAGTTTCTTCCAGTATTTTTTTGCTCTCTTCGGCAATTAAAACAAGATAATATGATTTTGTAACCGTTTCTTTAATTGAAAGGCTTGATTTTGTATAGTTTTGTTTTGCTAGTTCTGTAAGAATTTTGGATGCTTCTACTCCCACAATGTACGAACCGTTAAAAATCAGCTGAGTAGCCGTAACTCCCCAACTTGCATTGTGCTGCTGACCAAATTGCACAGGAATATACTCACCCGGTCTGCCTACAATTTCGCCGGGGAGCAGAGAGGTTGGCAGGTTGAGCATGTTTTTATATTCTGCCGTTGCATTTAATTGAGGGAAACCTATTGCTATGTATTCCCATTGTTGTTTTTCCGAAATCTTTTTATCAATGGCTGAGTTTTTGTTTTGATAATTATGTTCGATAGCATAGTTTTTTGCATCATCCAAAGATAAATAGTGTGTTGTCGGAACACTGTCTATTTGTGCACATATCCTATTTGCGCCAAACCATAGTGCAAGAATATTTAAAATAATAAATTTTTTCATTTCTAATTTTTAAGTTACCGATTATTAATATTTTATTGAATATTTAGTTATTTAGTTTTTTTCTTAAAATTTCCAGTCCTTTTTCGTTACAGATACCGTGCAGGTGATATATTAGTATTTCATTAAAAACTTCGATTGAAGTAACTTCTTCAATTGAAAAAATATTTTCCTCATAATTTTGTTCGATACGCGAAATATAGAGTTTTGCTATAATTTCAACCTTAATCTCTTTACGATATAAACCTTCGGAAATACCTTTTTTCAGGTTTCTAAGTACTGACTCATAAGCCTTTTCACGCTTATGTTTACGTATTTCGTGATAAAATTTCGGATAATATTTACGCAAATCATAATAAAGTGCCGGATTGTGCCTTTTTAAATGCTCATTCATCATTTTGCTTACTTCAAAAAGCTCTTCAATGGCATTTAAATTCATTTGCTGGATACTCATGTGTTTTTGAGCTGCTTTTTCCATTTCGCTTCGAACAACCATTTCAACCAATTCCGATTTATTTGCAACATGCTGATACAATGTTTTTTTTGATATACCCAGTTCACGGGCAACATCATCCATAGTTACACTTTTAATTGCATATTTATGGTATAATTCAAAGGTTCGTGATAGTATTTCGTTTAATTCCATGGCGCAAAACTAATAAAACTTTTTAAACTGCGGAAACTTTTTTTAATTTTTTTGTTTCCAGAGTTTTCTTTTTGCCTGTTATAAGGCACATATTCAGGATTCTTTATTCTGAATTCATTAATTTGTTATAATTTTGTCCCTCATTCAGTAAACAATTTAAAATAAACTATATGTTTTCAGGAATAGTAGAAGAAACCGGAAAAGTAGTAGCAATAAGAAAAGAACAAGAGAATATTCATTTCACCCTTGAATGTTCGTTTGTAAATGAATTAAAAATAGATCAAAGCGTATCGCACAATGGAGTTTGCCTTACTGTTGTGGATGTTACGGATAAAACCTATACGGTAACCGCCATTCAGGAAACTTTGATAAAATCAAATCTGGGCTTGCTCAAAGTAGGCGATGAAGTAAATCTGGAGCGTAGCATGAAGCCCGATAGCTTATTAGATGGACATATTGTTCAAGGGCATGTAGATCAAACTGCCGTATGCACAAAAGTTGAGGAAGTGGACGGGAGCTGGTACTATACTTTTGAGTACGACCCGACAAAAGGTAATATTACGGTTGAAAAGGGTTCAATATCAGTAAACGGAGTAAGTTTAACCGTGGTAAATTCAAAAGACAACTCGTTTCAGGTGGCAATTATTCCTTTTACCTATGATATTACAAATTTTCATAATTTTAAAGAAGGAACTGTGGTAAATCTGGAGTTTGATATTATCGGAAAATACATTGCAAAAATTGTTAAGCAATATATGGATAAATAATTTATTGGCATAATACTGTAGTTTTGAATACTCTATTCGTTTAGTATTAAAAGCCGGAGCTAATCATTAGCCCTTTAGCATAGGGAGAGAAAATGATAAAATAAACCGGCTTTAGCCAAATTTTTTTTAAATCAAACTATTATGGAAATATATGCAATTGAAACAGGAAATCTTAAATTGGATGGTGGAGCCATGTTTGGTGTTGTGCCAAAAGTAATGTGGCAAAAGTTATATCCTGCCGATGAAAATAACCTGTGTAATTGGGCAATGCGTTGTATGCTCATTGTAGATGATGACCGGAAAATATTAATTGATACAGGAATTGGAAATAAACAAGACGAAAAGTTTTTAAAGCATTATTATCTGAACGGTGATGATACCTTGGAAAAGTCATTGCACAAGTATGGTTACAGCACGGATGATATAACAGATGTTATTCTAACGCATCTCCATTTTGATCATGTGGGCGGAGCGGTTAAATATGATAAAAAAGGCGAATTAGTTCCTGCTTTTGCCAATGCAACATACCATACCAGCAAGCAGCAGTGGGAGTGGGCTACAAACCCTAACCGCAGAGAAAGAGCTTCATTTTTAAAAGAGAATATTTTACCTCTACAGGAACAGGGAGTACTAAATTTGTTTGAGAAAGAGCACGAATTATTTCCAAATGTATTTGTAAAACTTTTTGACGGACATACAGACGGGCAAGTAATCCCTGTGGTAAATGTAAACGGACAGTATTTTGCCTACACTGCAGATTTGTTTCCTTCGGTAGCACATTTACCTTTACCTTATATAATGAGTTATGATACACGCCCTTTGGTAACTCTTGAAGATAGAAAAAGATTTTTTAATGATGCAATGGAAAATAATTATATTCTGTTTTTTGAGCATGATTTATATAATGAATGTTGTACCTTACAAGAAACAGAAAAAGGCATAAGAGCAAAGGAAACTTTTAGCTTAAATGAATTTTTTAAACGGTAAACTATCATTATTATGAATGATTTATTGTTGTAACCAATTGACTATTAG
>JALWNR010000588.1 GCA_027083715.1 Bacteroidales bacterium | reverse complement strand
ATTTTTCACTGATTCTCAGAAAACAAAATCGGCTAAAGAAAAAGCAATAAATAATATTATTGATATAAAAGTCAGGGAAATTATTCAAAAAAGACTTAATAAGTATAAAGATGATTTTAAAAAAGCCTTTTCAAATCTCGAACAAAATCCTATTTGGCTAAATGAAGATGAGGGAATAAAAATAAAACGAGTTACAATTACAGGAGTAAATAATGTAGAAGCACTACATTACAAAAAAAATCATAACGGAAAGCTTATTTTAGACGAAAATAACATCAAACAAGCGGTTGATTTTGTTAGTACAGGGAATAACCACCATGTAGCTATATATAAAGATAAAGATGGCAACTTATATGATGAAGTTGTATCATTTTACGAAGCAGTTCATCGTGTTAATGAAGGGTTGTCAATTATAGATAAAAATAAAGAAGGTTTAGAATTTTTATTTACCATGAAACAAAATGAGTATTTTGTTTTTCCATCTGATGATTTTAATCCCGAAGAAATTGATTTGTTAAATCCTGACAATGCAGATATTATTAGTCCAAATTTATATAGAGTCGCTACTCTTTCAAAAGTAACGTATGGAAATAATACGTTGAGAGACTATGTTTTTAGGCATCACCTTGAAACAACAACAAACAAGAATTTGAAATTGAAAAATATAACTTTTAAATCTATTAAAGCATTAAAAGATTTTGATGGAGTGGTTAAAGTAAGAATAAACCACTTAGGGCAAATTGTAAAAGTTGGAGAATAGCATACAAGAAGTAAAAAATATCTTTCGGCATAATAATTGGATAATGTTTTGATATTCTTGAATATCAAAACATTATCCTAAAATGATTAAAAGAACCCTGTTTTTTGGTAATGATGCTTATCTGAGCACTAAAGACAAACAATTGCTTATTGATTTTGCCGATAAAAGCAAAGAACGCATTAGTATTCCTATTGAAGATATTGGCGTAGTGGTTATGGAAGCCTACCGGATGACTATCTCCTTAAACCTTATTTCGCGCCTGCTGGATAATAATGTGGCACTTATTACCTGTAACGATAAAAAAATGCCACAAGGCTTAATGCTGAATTTGGATGGGAATAGCACACAGCAAGAGCGCTTTAAGCATCAAATAAACATCAGTTTGCCCCTGAAAAAACAATTATGGCAGCAAACAGTTAAGGCAAAAATCAGCAATCAGGCAGCCATGCTCCGAAAACTTACCGAAGGGGGAGCTAAAAGCGAAGCTTTTCAAAGCGAATTTGAGAATATGAATTATTGGGCAAATTCCGTTCGTTCAGGCGATCCGGATAATTATGAGGCGCGGGCTGCAGCTTTTTATTGGGCGAATATTTATAATGAATTTGTACCCGGTTTTGTTCGTGGAAGATTTGATGCAGCACCCAACAACCTGCTTAATTACGGATATGCCATACTGCGTGCCGTTACTGCACGCGCTTTGGTAGCATCCGGTTTATTACCTACCCTGGGCATCCATCACCATAATAAATACAATGCTTATGCATTGGCTGACGATATAATGGAGCCTTATCGCCCTTATGTAGATGAAATTGTTTATGATATTTTAAGTACCCATGATTTGGAATACGATGAATATAATCAGCCAAAATTGGATTTAAGTACCGAAATAAAAGCCGAATTGCTAAAAATACCGGCAATCGATGTGGTAATTGATAATGAAAAAAGTCCTTTGATGAATGCCATGCAACGAACCACAGCGAGCTTGTTTCAATGTTTTGCCGGAAATGCACGAAAAATTCTTTATCCGGAAATTTAAAATATGATGAGTTTATCACGATTAAATCAATACAGAGTTATGTGGGTTATGGTATTTTTTGATTTGCCAACCAATACAAAAAAAGAACGGCAACAAGCTGCGATTTTCAGAAAACGTTTACTGCAAGACGGTTTCAGTATGTTTCAATTTTCAATTTATATGCGTCATTGTCCCAGCAGGGAAAATGCCCAAGTACATATAAAAAGGGTGAAATCCTTTCTTCCGCCCAATGGTCATGTAGGTATTATGCAGATTACCGATAAACAATTTGGCATGATTGAACTTTTTTATGCAAAAAAAACCGAAAAACGACCGGAAATGCATCAACAACTTAGTTTGTTTTAGAAAAACAAAACGGGCATTACCCAAAGCAAAACCCGTTTTAAAAATACAGTTTTTTTTATTCAAAATACAGTCGTAAGTCATTGTGAATAAAAGAAATAAATGCAGGTGTACTGTATTTATCCCTACAAAGATACAAAATGAAAGCAATTCACAACGTGTAGCGATACACGGTTTAAAGTTAAATAACTGTATTTATCCCTACAAAGATACAAAATGAAAGCAATTCACAACGTCTCTTTTTTCGCTTGCTACATGATGTAAACTGTATTTATCCCTACAAAGATACAAAATGAAAGCAATTCACAACAACAAGCCATAAAACAATTAAAAACAGAAACTGTATTTATCCCTACAAAGATACAAAATGAAAGCAATTCACAACTTATCAGCGCTTTTCTTGCATTTTCAACAACTGTATTTATCCCTACAAAGATACAAAATGAAAGCAATTCACAACTACCTTACTTTTCTCTTTTTTTTCTCAAACACTGTATTTATCCCTACAAAGATACAAAATGAAAGCAATTCACAACCAGCAGTTAAGCTTGCTGCACTGCATCTCACTGTATTTATCCCTACAAAGATACAAAATGAAAGCAATTCACAACCAAACAAAGGCACTGAAGATAGAAAAAGAGACTGTATTTATCCCTACAAAGATACAAAATGAAAGCAATTCACAACAAAGGATTGTGAAATGAGTACATATATTGAACTGTAT
>JALWNR010000587.1 GCA_027083715.1 Bacteroidales bacterium | reverse complement strand
CTTTTACTGTGATAGCAGGGCTTATAGCCTTTTCTTATTACAATAAAATATATATTGATAATACTCAAATCATGACCGGTAAAAAATTTTATTTATACATTCCTACCGGTGCTGATTATAATAATGTAATAGATTCTTTGACTAAATATAAAGTTTTGAAAAATAAAGAAAGTTTTATTTGGTTATCGGAAAAAAAGAAATACAAAAAAATTCGTCCCGGAAGATATGAAATTACAAACGGAATGAGCAATAACCAATTGATTAACATGTTACGAGCCGGTTTACAAAAACCTGTAAAGCTAACATTCAATAATATACGTACAAAAGAGGAACTTGCCGGAAAAATTTCTAAAATACTGGAATTTGATTCTTTATCCTTATTAAATTTACTAAATAACCAAGATTTTTTGAAACCTTATAACTTTACGCCGGAAACAGTTATATCTATGTTTATTCCTAATACATATGAGTTTTATTGGAATAGTTCGCCTGAAAGTTTTTTTAAAAAAATGAATAAAGAATATAAAAAGTTTTGGACAAAGGAACGTTTAGCTAAAGCTAAAAAAATGGATATGTCCCCTTTACAAATATCTACATTGGCATCAATAGTACAGGCAGAGCAATCAAGACATAATGATGAAAAAGCAAAGGTTGCAGGACTATATATTAATCGATTAAAAAAAGGAATGTTACTGCAATCTGATCCCACTATTGTTTATGCGATTGGAGATTTTTCAATACGCAGGATATTAAATAAAGATAAAGAAATTGACTCGCCATACAATACTTACAAATATAAGGGATTACCTCCCGCACCTATTAATCTTCCTGAAATTTCTTCAATTGATGCCGTTTTAAACTATGAAAAACATTCGTATATTTATATGTGTGCAAAAGAAGATTTTTCGGGCTATCATAATTTTTCAAAAACCATCGCCCAACAT
Source organism: Bacteroidales bacterium (assembly GCA_027083715.1). Lineage (GTDB taxonomy): Bacteria > Bacteroidota > Bacteroidia > Bacteroidales > NBLH01 > NBLH01. The sequence continues at coordinate 1,926 of JALWNR010000587.1, read as the reverse complement.
AATATTTATGCTAGAAGATATCAAAGAGCGTTGAATCAGAAAAAAATATGGAGGTAATTTTTCATCAAATAGTTGAAAAGTTTAAACTTCTAAACCATTAAACCCATAAACCATTAAACATGGATTATAAAAAAGCAAGTTTTTATGCAAAAATTGAAGGTTGGTTATCTTTAATCAGCAATGTTTTATTATTTATTTTAAAATATTGGGTAGGAATAATTTCCGGTTCAGTTGCATTAATTGCCGATGCATGGCATACCCTTTCCGACTCTTTAACATCCGTTATTTTACTGATTGCCATCAGAATATCCAATAAACCTGCCGATGAAGAACATCCGTTCGGGCATGGCAGAGCAGAGGTAATAGCATCATTAATAATAGGTGTTTTACTTTCAGTAATTGCTTTTAATTTTTTGCTGGAATCAATTGATAAATTTTTAGCACAGGAGCAAGCTAATTTTGGTAAATGGGCAATTATTGCAACCATAATTTCAATTGCTGTGAAAGAATTAAGTGCACAATATGCATTGTGGGCACACCGCAAAACAAAACTTAACTCAATGAAAGCCGAAGCATGGCACCATCGCAGCGATGCAATTTCATCGGTAATTATCCTCTTCGGGATTTTTTTTGGCAGAACTTTCTGGTGGCTGGATTCCGTTTTGGGCGCTATGGTGGCATTACTGATTTTTTACGCCAGTTTTGAAGTCATTCGTGATGCTGTTCGTCCACTGATGGGACAAAACCCAAGTAAAGAGTTTGAACAAAAAATCAAAAACCTAATTAGCCGAATTACCGAACTGGATGTAAATTTTCATCATTTACATATTCACAACTATGGAAACCATAACGAAATTACTTTTCATATTAAATTACCGGCACATATCAGTTTAGCCGAAGCACACAAAGTAAGCGAAGAAATTGAAAATACCATTCGCAAAGAAATGAGTATTGAATCAACTATCCATATCGATCCGAATGAATAATAATTGGATAATTAGATAATCGGGAAACCCCAATTGCTAATTATCCGCTTACTAAACTAACTACCAACACAACAACTGAATAAGCCCCTGTGTAACCGTACCTGTTGTTCTGTCTAATTCTGAACCAAACATAGAATGTGGAATTGAAAAAATCAGTAAAATAGCTACAGCTGCTATTACGGTTAAATACGGACGATGATTTTCTTTGCGATTACCCAAAACGGCAATCAACCAAAAAACAAAAGCAAACAAAGTTTTATTATCGGTCAAATCCCAGCCCCAGGGAATACCCGTCCAAAATTCATCAAAAGCAAACTTTTGTACAAATGGACCTAATATTAAACCGCCAATTATGATAAATAAAAAAGTAATAACAGTATAACGTTTATATTCAGGAATTTTCCATAAAGCATATAATCCGGCAACATTAGCCAAAAGCATGGCAAAAAACATAAAAAAGATATGCGGAAACAATACATATTTAGGAACCTCGCCTTTAAAACGAATAACTACAGGCGTTTCTTTTTCTATATCTATATGTTCATTGCCCGAAATGAGCGTAATATAATACATTAATTTTCCTGCCATAGGCTGGTTGGGCAAATAAGCAACTAAATTACCGTCTTTTTGTTTAAACGCAACATTTTTCCATTCTTCATCCTTATGTTCAGGATAGTACTTATAACGTAAAATACCGGTTACATTTGCATCATTAATCGATAAAACAATAGGAGCATCAGTAGTTCCCCCATGACTCCGTAAAAGTTTCAACTCATGTTTTTTACCGTTTATTTCTACTTTTATCCTTTTAGGATAAGTAGGTCCTGTTAATCGCTGATAAATAGCAGCTGTTAACGTAATAGCAACTGCTACTGCCCATAAAATTACTTTCTTCCAGTTCATTATTAACTCCTTTTAGTTTGCATCTCTATTAAAATAC
>JALWNR010000586.1 GCA_027083715.1 Bacteroidales bacterium | reverse complement strand
TCTTTGTATAGAAATAAATATTTACAACCATGTTTGATAAGCTAATATCACAACTTGAAGGTGCATTTTATACTGATAATACACATAAAACCATCTATGCCAATGATGCATCTCCCTATCAAGAACAACCAATTGCAGTAGCCATACCAAAAACCGAAAAAGATATTGAAACCCTAATCCGGTTTGCAAATGAAAACAATATTCCTCTGATACCACGCGCAGCAGGCACATCGCTTGCAGGACAAGTAGTAGGAAAAGGAGTTATTGTTGATATTTCAAAGTATTTTACAAAAATTTTAGAACTAAACAAAGAAGAAAAATGGGTACGTATTCAGCCCGGAGTAGTGCTTGACGAGCTTAATAAATATTTATCGGATTTCGGGCTGTTTTTTGGACCGGAAACATCAACTTCAAATCGCTGTATGCTGGGCGGGATGCTGGGAAATAATTCGTGTGGCTCACATTTACCTATTTATGGAAGCACACGAGACCATGTTTTAGAAGTAAAAGCATTTTTAAGTGATGGATCTAAAGTTTTATTTAAAGATATTAGCAAACAAGAATTTGAGAAAAAATGCATACAAGATAATCTGGAAGGAAAAATTTATCAAAACATTCGTGAAATATTATTTAATCCTGAAAATGTAAAAAAAATACGTGAAGAATATCCCGACCCTGATATTCAACGTAGAAATACCGGATACGCACTGGATATTCTTCTTAACACAGAAGTATTTTCAAACAGCAAACAAGCATTTAATTTTTCAAAACTCATAGCTGGTTCTGAAGGTACTTTGGCTTTTGTAACTGAAATAAAACTTAATTTAGTTCCGCTACCACCTAAGCATAAAGTAGTAATGGCTGCTCATTTTAAATCCATTCATGAATCATTGCTGGCAAATGTCATTACTGCCAAATTTAAACCCGGAGCAGTTGAACTCATCGATAAAACCATTTTAGACATTACAAAAAACAATGCTTCGCAAAAGAAAAACCGCTTTTTTATTGAAGGCGATCCGGCTGCCTTGTTGGTAATAGAATTTGCCCGCGATACGCGTGAAGAAATTGACCAAATAACAAGCGAGTTAGAAAAAGCATTCAAAAAAGAAAATCTAGGATATCATTTTCCCTTAATTTATGGTAGTGATATTAATCGAATTTGGGATTTACGTAAAGCAGGACTTGGTGTACTCTCAAATATTCCGGGTGATGCCAAACCAATTGGTTTTATTGAAGATACAGCAGTAAAAATTACCGATTTACCCGATTACATCGAAGATTTTAATAAAATCTTAAAAGAACATAATCTGGACTGTGTATATTATGCACATGCAGGAAGCGGAGAATTGCATTTACGACCGGTTTTGAATCTAAAAAAAACCAAAGATGTAGAATTATATCATACAGTAGCCTTAAAAACAGCTAAACTGGTAAAAAAATACCGTGGTTCATTGAGTGGAGAACACGGCGATGGACGTTTGCGGGGTGAATTTATTCCATTAATGCTTGGCGAACATAACTACCAAATTTTAAAAGACTTGAAAAATGCTTGGGACCCAAAGCATATTTTCAATCCGAATAAAATAGTGGATACTCCAAAAATGAATACCCATTTGCGCTATGAACCCGGACAAAAAACACCGGAATTTGAAACACTTTTTGATTTTTCAAGTACTCTGGGTTATGTACGTGCCACAGAAAATTGCAACGGCTCAGGCGATTGCCGCAAGAGCCATATCATTGGCGGAACGATGTGCCCCTCTTATCAGGCAACACGTAACGAACAAAATACAACTCGTGCACGTGCCAATATGTTGCGCGATGTTTTAAATCATGATGCCAATCCTTTTGAAAATTCGGATTTATATCAAATTTTGGATTTATGCCTTTCGTGCAAAGCTTGTAAATCGGAATGTCCCTCGAGCGTAGATATGACCAAGCTGAAAGCTGAATTTTTACAACATTATTACGATAAAAAAGGTGTACCTTTACGAAGCAAACTCATTGCAAATATTGCTAAACTGAATAGTTTACTGAGTTTGATTACTCCGGTGAGTAATTTTTTCATGGCTAATAAATTTTTCTCTAAAATCATGATGAAAAGTATCGGGTTTGCTACTGAACGGCAAATGCCTTTACTCTCAAAAACAAGCTTACTCAAGTTTTATAAAAATAAGTCGTTCCGAAATGAAAAGCCAATTAAAACAATATATTTGTTTGCCGATGAATTTACGAATTATAATGATGCAGATGTTGGGATTAAGGCAATTTTATTATTAGAAAAACTGGGTTACAAAGTAATTATACCTAAACACAAAGACAGCGGACGTACCTATCTTTCAAAGGGGCTGGTACGAAAAGCAAAACAAATTGCCAAAAAAAATATTAATTTACTAAAAAATTATATTACTGATGGAACGCCTTTAATTGGAATTGAACCATCAACAATATTAACTTTCCGTGATGAATACCTTGATTTTTTTACACCCAATGATAAATACAGAATAGAGGCTGAAAAAATTGCAAAAAATACTTTTATGATTGATGAATTCCTTGCCTCCGAAATAAAGGCAGGTAACATCAAACAAAGTATTTTCACCAAAAAATCACAAAAAATTAAACTACACGGACATTGTTATCAAAAGTCATTGGCATCAACCGAACCGACTAAATTTATCCTCTCTTATCCTGAAAATTATGAAGTAGAAGAAATTCCATCGGGTTGCTGTGGTATGGCAGGTGCCTTTGGTTACGAAAAAGAACATTACGAATTATCGATGAAAGTAGGTGAAATGGTATTATTTCCTGCTGTTAGAGCATCCGCTAAGGAAACTTTAATAGCTGCCCCCGGAACCAGTTGTCGTCATCAA
>JALWNR010000585.1 GCA_027083715.1 Bacteroidales bacterium | reverse complement strand
AATTTCAGCAACATAAAAGAAAGCCGCCCCAGTAGAGTTGAGCTTGCTCTTGCCTATGCTTTTTCAAGGTAAAAAATCATAATCTAAAATTTTAGCTGAAAAACGCCGATTGATTATTATCGTCATTAAAGATAATTGACTATATTTGTAGTAAGTTAAATCTTAAAATTAAAGAATTATGGAAAGTGGAACTGGTAAAATAATTGCCGCCTTCTTGGCAGGTGCAGCAGCAGGTGCAAGTTTAGGTTTATTATTGGCACCCGATAAAGGAGAAGAAACACGTCAAAAATTAAAAGAAACTTTTGATGAACTAGGTGAAAAAGCACAAGAAGCATACAAAAAAGCACAAGATGCTTATGAAAAATTAACACAACAACAGCAAGCTGAAAAAAAGAAAGCTTAGTTTAGCCTAAATTTATTGAATGAAATAGTTATTCAATAATTCAAGCATCCTGTCAAACGATTATTTTTTATCCGAAAAGTATATTTAAAAATCTTGTACATTTATCGGATAGCTTTTATAAGTCTTTGAAAATTTCCCTTTATTAATCCGGTTTAAAAATATCTTTCTCCGGATCTTAATAATTTCCCCTGCAAAGGGGAATTTTATTTAAAAATTACTAGCAATGCACGAAAACCAAGAATTTAATTTTTCCGGTGAAATAGGAGAACTAATTCAAGAAATTAAAGAATATATTGAACTGAAATATGATATAGCCCGACTTGATTTTACAGAAAAAATAGTACGGATTATTTCTGTATTTTTTGGTATTATGACATTTTTTGTTGTGGTGCCGGGGGTTTTAATGTTTTTCTCTTTTGCTTTGGCGTATTATTTGGGAGATATATTAGGAGCTAATTATTGGGGTTTTATGATTGTTGGAGCTATTTATTTGTTTTTCGGGATTGTTTTCATCACTTTTAAAAAGAAATTTATTACCAAACCAATTATTAAAACCTTAACCGAGGCAATTTTAAAAGAAAGCGACGATTAAAAATTCCGATAATACAAAATTAGTTGCCGAGAATTACAAGCCGGTAAATTGTCTGGCAAGCAATTAACCAACAATGATATTATGAAAATACAAAAAGAACACAATATAGAAAACTTTGAAGATTTACGTGCAAAAAAAGCTGAATTACAAAAAAAAGCACGTAAAAAAGAAAAAAAAATCCGGAAAAGAATAAATAAACTCAAATCAAAAACTACGGTTCCGATGGTTTATGATGAGCTTTTATCCGAATTTGAATTGCAAACCGGTTTAATGCAAATGTTACCCTATATTTTAAAATATGGAGGACACATTACACATCTGAAAATTTTTGATGGTATTAGAAATACCCCATGGAAACGTTTTGCAGTAATGATGGCAGGTGCATTTGGTACCGGACTTTATACTTATTATCAGCTGACAAAAAAAGAAGAACAAAAACAAAAAAACCAACAAAGAAGAACAAAAACAGAAAAAGAATCCCCAAAAAAAGAAACTCCTAACGGTAATTTATTCATTTAATAAACTACCACAACGATTGCAATATACTGCTTGCGCATCATGATCTTCATGTAAACAATTGGGGCAAACCTGTGTAATTATTTTTTCCTTACGAGAAGCAAGTGCCATTTCTGTGGTAACAATTCCGGTGGGAACCGCTATAATTCCATATCCCAAAATCATCACAAAACTGGCAATAAACTGCCCTAAAGGAGTTACCGGAGCAATATCACCATATCCCACAGTTGTTAATGTAACAATTGCCCAATAGACTGAACGCGGGATGCTTGTAAAACCATTTTCTTCTCCTTCTACAAAATACATGATGGTACCAATAATAATCACCAACATAAGCACTGAATATAAAAACACACTAATTTTAGCACGACTGGCTCTTAAAGCAGTAATTATTGTTTTACTGGCAGAAACATAACGACTAAGTTTGAGAATACGAAAAATTCGTAATAAACGCAATGCGCGGATTACAATAAAACCACTCATTCCACCAAAAATTAATCCCAGATAGGAAGGTATTACGGAAAGAAAATCAATAATTCCGTAGAAACTAAAAATATAGGCAGCAGGCTTTTTTACAATCCAAATACGAAGAAAGTATTCAATAGTAAAAAAACCGGTAATTATCCATTCAATAAAATAAAGCGTATCGGCATATTCCTGATTAATGCCTTTAACACTTTCGAGCATGACTACTAAAATGCTCATAAAAATAGCAAAAAGCAAAAGCACATCGAAAGCTTTGCCTTCCGGTGTGTCTGCTTCAAAAACAATTTCGTATAATTTGTCTTTGAACTTACTCATAGAGCTATATACAAAAGTATAATACGCTCTGTATGAATACGCAACACTTAGGATTCATCTTCTAAATAAAAAATATCTTCAAGTTTAACATTAAAAAATTGGGCAATTTTTAATGCTAATACTGTAGAAGGAACAAACTTTCCGGTTTCAATGGCATGAATGGTTTGCCTTGAAACATCTACTTTATTTGCCAATTCTGCCTGAGTAATTTTATGTCTGGCACGTTCAACTCTAATGGTATTTTGCATTGTCTAATTATTTATAGGTTACTATTTTCTTCCTGTTCCAATTGAAAAAGCTCATCAAAATCTATATTAAAATATTTTGCCATTCTTAGTGCCAAATTAATTGAAGGAACAAATTTTCCTGCCTCTACTGCATGTATAGTTTGTCTTGACACATGAATCGCCTCGGCAAGCTCTGCTTGCGTAATTTTTTTTCGGGCTCTTTCCACTCTGATTGTATTTGATAATACTGCCATGATATTTAGTTATAATTATTGTTTAATAAAGTTTCAAAAAGTGTACCAAAATCAACTTTAATAAGCATAGAGTATTTTAA
>JALWNR010000584.1 GCA_027083715.1 Bacteroidales bacterium | reverse complement strand
GAGCACAATAATCACACCATCTAAATTTATTTCTTCTTTTTTTTGATGAATGTATATTGCAGGATACAGATAATTCAATCTTTTGATGGTTGGACTCTTTACTGTATTAATAATGAGCTAAAAGTATAAAAAAATGCGTTGAATTGTAGAATTTTCAGTAAAATTCGATACTTTTGAACTCTTTTTTTAAAATAATTGAACAGAGTTATGACTTCAAATGAGTTAAGAAATACATTTTTAGATTTTTTTAAAAGTAAAAATCATAAAATTGTTCCCTCTGCACCTATGGTAGTGAAAAACGATCCTACACTGATGTTTACCAATGCAGGAATGAACCAGTTTAAGGATATTTTTTTGGGACAATCACCCATAAAAGATAAACGTGTTGCGGATTCGCAGAAATGTTTGCGTGTGTCGGGTAAGCATAACGATTTGGAAGAAGTAGGGCACGATACTTATCATCATACCATGTTTGAAATGCTTGGGAACTGGTCGTTTGGCGATTATTTTAAGCAGGAGGCTATTGAGTGGGCGTGGGAGTATCTGACGGGTGTGCTTAATATCCCCAAAGACCGGCTTTACGCCACGGTATTTGAAGGTGCGAAAGACGATAATTTGGATGCCGATGATGAAGCAAAAAAATACTGGCTGAATTATTTAGATGAAGACAGGGTTTTATATGGGGCTAAAAAGGATAATTTCTGGGAAATGGGCGATACCGGACCTTGCGGACCTTGCTCTGAGGTACATATTGATATTCGTTCGGACGAAGAACGTGCAAAAATCCCCGGAAAGGAATTGGTAAATAAAGACCATCCTCTGGTAATTGAAATCTGGAATTTGGTTTTTATTCAGTTTAATCGAAAAGCTGATTCATCTTTAGAGGCTTTACCTATGAAACATGTGGATACCGGAATGGGATTTGAGCGTTTGGCTATGGTGGTGCAGGGTAAACAGTCTAATTACGATACAGATATTTTTCAGCCGATTATTCAGGAAATTGCTAAAATTTCAGGTTTTGCCTATGGCAAAGATGAGAAAAAGGATATTGCCATGCGTGTAATGGCAGACCATTTGCGTACCATCTCTTTTGCCATTGCCGACGGGCAATTGCCATCAAATAATAAAGCCGGCTATGTTATCCGAAGGATTTTACGCCGTGCCGTGCGTTATGCTTATACTTTTCTAAACTTACAAGAGCCAAGTATTTATAAGTTACTACCTGTTCTGATTGAGTTAATGGGAGCAGCGTATCCTGAACTGGAAAAGCAAAAAGATATTATATCAAAAGTTATAAAAGAGGAAGAAAATGCTTTTTTAAGAACTTTGGATACAGGTATTCGATTGTTGGACAGAGTAATAGAAAAGACAAAAAAAGAGGGCTATAAAGTAGTAAGCGGAAAAGAAGCTTTTGAATTGTACGATACCTATGGTTTTCCTTTGGATTTGACCGAGTTGATTTTGCGCGAGCATGATTTGGTGGTCAATAAACGTGAGTTTGATGAGGAAATGGCTGCTCAAAAATCGCGTTCTAAGCAGGCTGCATCTGCCGAGGCGGGTGACTGGGAAATTTTACGTGAAGATGACGATGAAGAATTTGTAGGTTACGATTATCTGGAAACAAGTTTGTACATTACAAAATACCGTAAAGTAAAAGTTAAAGGAAAAGAACAATATCAGTTGGTATTTAATCTTACTCCGTTTTATGCCGAAGGTGGAGGTCAGGTTGGCGACAGCGGATATATTGAAAGTGAAGATGAGCGAATTGAAATTATTGATACGAAAAAAGAGCATAATCAAGTAATTCATATCGTAAAAGAGCTGCCTGAATTTCCGAAAAGTAAATTTAAAGCAGTAGTAAATCGTGTAAAAAGAAAACTTACCGAAGCCAATCACTCTGCAACTCACTTATTGCATTACGCTTTGCGTAAAGTGCTGGGAGAGCATGTGGAGCAAAAAGGTTCTTTGGTAAACGACAAACATTTACGCTTTGATTTTTCACATTTTAAAAAGTTGGAAAAAGAGGAAATCAGAAAAGTGGAACGTTTGGTGAATGATTTAATTCGCCAAAACATTCAATTAGACGAAAAACGCAATATGCCGATACAGAAGGCACGTGAGATGGGAGCTATGTCCTTGTTTGGCGAAAAGTATGGCGATGTGGTGCGGGTAGTTAAGTTTGGCGATTCGGTAGAGTTTTGCGGTGGTACGCATGTAAAAGCAACCGGTGAAATCGGTTATTTTATTATCACTGTTGAAACGGCTACTGCTGCCGGAATTAGGCGTATTGAGGCTTTGACTTCAATGAATGCCGAAAAGTATATTAATGCTAGGATGGATGTTTTGGACGATGTTAAAGCTCTGTTTAAGAATCCTAAAAACTTGCATCAGTCAGTAGCTGCTTTGATCGATGAAAATACTAAATTAAAAAAGCAAATTGAGACTTTCCAAAAAGAAAAGGCAAAAAGTTTAAAAGCAGATTTGTTGAAAAATGTTAAAGAGCAAAACGGAATAAATGTGCTCACTGCCGAAATTCAGGTAGATTCAGCTCAAACTATTAAAGATATTGCTTTTCAGTTAAAAGGAGAATTGGAAAATTTGTTTTTGGTTTTAGGCAGTAGAATAGGAGATAAAGCTAATATTGCAGTAATGATTTCTGATAATTTGGTAAAAGAAAAAGGACTGCATGCCGGAAATATTATTCGGGATATTGCCAAAGAAATTCAGGGTGGGGGAGGCGGACAACCGTTTTTTGCCACTGCCGGAGGTAAAAATCCTGATGGACTACAAAATGCTTTGCAAAAGGCTTTAAGCTTTATTCAATAATTAACCCGCAAAATTCACCGCTTTTGTTACGGTTACATTACAATGCATTTACTAT